>NZ_CP069303.1:4435000-4592500 GCF_016839145.1 Shinella sp. PSBB067
AGACCACCTCGGCGACATGGACTTCAAGGTCGCCGGCACGGCCGACGGCATCACCTCGCTGCAGATGGACATCAAGATCGCCGGCATCACCGAGGAGATCATGAAGGTCGCTCTCGGCCAGGCACAGGGCGGCCGCAAGCACATCCTCGGCGAGATGGCCAACGCCATCACCGAAAGCCGCGGCCAGCTCGGCGAGTTCGCCCCGCGCATCGAAGTCATGAACATCCCGGTCGACAAGATCCGTGAAGTCATCGGCACGGGCGGCAAGGTCATCCGCGAAATCGTCGAGAAGACCGGCGCCAAGATCAACATCGAAGACGACGGCACGATCAAGATCGCGTCCTCGTCCGGCAAGGAGATCGAAGCGGCCCGCAAGTGGATCCACTCCATCGTCGCGGAACCGGAAGTCGGCCAGGTCTATGAAGGCACGGTCGTCAAGACCGCCGACTTCGGCGCCTTCGTCAACTTCTTCGGCCCGCGCGACGGCCTCGTGCACATCTCGCAGCTCGCCCAGGAGCGCGTTGCCAAGACGTCCGACGTCGTCAAGGAAGGCGACAAGGTCTGGGTCAAGCTGATGGGCTTCGACGAGCGCGGCAAGGTCCGCCTCTCCATGAAGGTCGTCGACCAGGCGACCGGCAAGGAAATCTCCGCCGAGAAGAAGGGTGACGGCGAAGCCGCCGAGTAATCCTGTCTTCCAATATTCGAAGGGGGCGCGGAGCGGCACGTTCCGCGCCCCTTTCCTTTGATCGACACACGCACCGCCCGCCGAAAGCCAGCCATGACCCGCGAAGCCCTCAAGACCCTGTTCCATCCCTTTGCCTCCGGTACGCTCGCCATGCCGGGCGAGGGCGAACGCTACCTCTTCCTCGGTGCAGAAGCCGGCCAGCGTCCGCCGGAAGGCTTTGGCGCGGCCCTTGAGGCCGTGCAGCCGCTTCGCTCGCTCTATCGCGGGCTGGAGGCCATGCGCGTGCCGGTCACGCCGCTGGTCGAAGGCGAGGACTATGACGGCGCGCTCATCCTGATCAACAAGCACAAGGGCGAGAACGAGAACCGCATCGCCGAGGCGCTGCGCCGCGTGCGGACGGGTGGCCTGATCGTCGTCGCCGGCGGCAAGGAAGACGGCGTGCAGTCCATGCGCAAGCGCCTCGACCAGCTCGGCCTGACCGGCGATTCCATGCCGAAATACCATGGCATCGCCATCTGGTTCGCCCGCCCCGAGGATCCGGCAGCGGCGATTGCCAAGCTGGCGGCCAAGCCGGTGCGCATCGTCGGCCGCTTCACGGCCACGCCGGGCATGTTCTCGCATGACCGGATCGACGAGGGTTCCGAGCTGCTCGCCACCCGCATCCCGGAAGATTTCCACGGCCATGCCGCCGATTTCGGCGCCGGCTGGGGCTACCTTTCGGTCATGCTCGGCGGCCGCGCGCCGCAGGCCAAGGGCATCGACCTCTTCGAGGCGCATTACGAGGCGCTGGAAGCGGCGAAGGAAAACATGGCGGAGAACTGCCCGAACGTTCCGGCCCGCTTCTACTGGTTCGACCTGACGGCCGAGGCGCCGCGCGACCATTACGACCTTATCGTCATGAATCCGCCCTTCCATGAGGGCCACGCCGCGGATCACGGCCTTGGTGCCGGGATGATCCGCATGGCGGCGAAATCGCTGAAGTCCGGCGGTCGGCTGCTGATGGTGGCCAATCGCGGCCTGCCCTACGAGCCCGTCCTGACGGAAGCCTTCAAGGAAAGCGGGGAAGTCTGCCGCAACGCCCGCTTCAAGGTGCTGTGGGGCCGGCGCTGACAGCGCGCCCGCGCACGCTCAGGGCGGATTGACGCAGCGGATTGCCAACGATCCAAAAGAGGTTCACCATCTCCAAAGCGTACCGTTCCGGAGATCAGCAATGGCTTTTGGACCTGCAAGACCGCCGATGATGGAAGATGTGGCGGAAGTCATCGCGAAGGACATGAAGGAAGGGGAGGGGCATACGCCGACCTCCGAGGTGCCGGTCGCCTTTCTCAGGCGCGGCGCCGCCGGCAAGGGGCTGGAGATGAACAGCCGCGTGCGCATGCTGCTCACCGGCATCCTCGCCGCCGTGATCCTGCTCGTCGTCGTGCTCATGGCGCTTTGAGGGGCAGGAGGAGACGGCGCGAAGCGTCGGGCCTCGCGCCGTATTTTCCTATTCGCTGTCCGCCTTGGCCAGACGCTCCAGCGTCGGCATGGAGGTGATGTTGTAGCCGGCGTCCACATAGTGGATTTCGCCCGTCACGCCGCTCGAAAGGTCGGAGAGCAGGTAGAGCGCCGAATTGCCGACGTCCTCGATGGTGACGGTGCGGCGGAGCGGGGCATTCTTCTGCTGCCAGGAGAGCATGGCGCGCGCATCCGAAATGCCGGCGCCCGCAAGCGTGCGGATCGGGCCGGCGGAGATCGCGTTGACGCGGATGCCCTGCGGACCGTAGTCGCCGGCAAGGTAGCGCACGGAGGCTTCCAGCGCGGCCTTGGCAACGCCCATGACATTGTAGTTCGGCATGATGCGCACCGAGCCGCCATAGGTGAGCGTCAGCATCGCGCCACCGTCGGTCATCAGGCCGGCGGCCCGCTTGGCGATCTCCGTGAAGGAGAAGCACGAGATCACCATCGTGCGCGAGAAGTTGTCGCGCGAGGTGTCGGCATAAAGGCCCTTCAGTTCGTTCTTGTCGGAAAAACCGATGGCGTGCACGACGAAGTCGAGCCTGCCCCACTTTTCCCCGATCGCCTCGATCGCCGCATCCACCGATGCGATGTCCTCGACATCGCAGGGAATGACGAAATCCGAGCCGAGCTCGGCGGCGAGCGGCTTCACGCGCTTGCCGAGCGCTTCGCCCTGATAGGTGAAGGCGAGTTCGGCGCCGGCGCCCGCAAGCTTCTGGGCGATGCCCCAGGCGATGGAATGGTTGTTCGCGACCCCCATGATGAGGCCGCGCTTGCCGTTCATGATCCCCGTCATTGACGTCATCCGTTGTGGCGCTGGAAGACCAGCGTGGCGTTCGTACCGCCGAAGCCGAAGGAATTGGAGAGAACCGTGTCGATCTTGGCATTGTCGATGCGCTTGCGCACGATCGGAACGCCTTCGAATTCCGGGTCCAGTTCGGTGATGTGCGCGCTTTCGCCGATGAAGCCGGCCTGCATCATCAGGAGGCCGTAGATCGATTCTTGCACGCCCGCCGCGCCGAGCGAATGGCCGGTCAGCGACTTGGTCGACTGGATGTGCGGGATCTTGTCGCCGAAGACCTCGCGGATCGCGCCGATCTCCTTCGAGTCGCCGACGGGCGTCGAGGTGCCGTGCGTGTTGATGTAGTCGACATCGCCCTTCACGGTGGCGAGCGCCTGGCGCATGCAGCGCACCGCGCCTTCGCCCGAGGGGGCCACCATGTCGTAGCCGTCCGAGGTCGCGCCGTAGCCGACGATTTCCGCGTAGATCTTCGCGCCGCGGGCCTTGGCGTGCTCCAGTTCTTCAAGGACGAGGACGCCCGCGCCGCCGGCGATGACGAAGCCGTCGCGGCTGATGTCATAGGCGCGCGAGGCCGTCGCCGGCGTGTCGTTGTACTTGGAGGACATGGCGCCCATGGCGTCGAAGAGGTTCGACATGGTCCAGTCGAGGTCCTCGTGGCCGCCGGCGAACATGATGTCCTGCTTGCCCCACTGGATCATTTCCGCGGCATTGCCGATGCAGTGCGCCGAGGTCGAGCAGGCCGACGAGATGGAATAGTTGACGCCGTGGATCTTGAACCAGGTGGCGAGCGTCGCCGAGGCCGTCGACGACATCGCCTTCGGCACCGCGAAGGGGCCGATGCGCTTGGGCGAGTTGTTCTTGATGGTGATCTCGGCCGCCTCGATCAGCGTGCGGGTGGAAGGTCCGCCCGACCCCATGATGATGCCGGCGCGCGGGTTGGCCGAGTAGTCGGATTCTTCGAGGCCCGAATCGGCGATCGCCTGCTTCATCGCGACGTGGTTCCACGCACCGCCCTGCGAGAGGAAGCGGGCCGCGCGGCGGTCGACGAGGTCGGTCGTGTCGATGTTCGGCGAACCCCAGACCTGGCACTTGAAGCCGTGGTCGGCGAAATCCTGCGAGAAGCTGATGCCGGAGCGCGCGTCGCGCAGCGATGCCGTCACTTCGTCCGCATTGTTCCCGATGGAGGATACGACCCCCAGACCCGTGACAACTACCCGTCTCATATTCCTGACCTTTTCTTGAACGTCTCGTGGCGGGGGCGGCGTGCCGCCCCCGAGGCTTTCCGCCTCAGGCTTCCTTGTCCTTCGACAGGCCGACGCGCAGGTCGCTCGCCTGGTAGATGGTCTCGCCGTCGGCCTTCAGCCAGCCGTCCGCCGTGCCGAGCACGAGGCGGCCGCGCATGACGCGCTTGAAGTCGATGCCGTATTCGAGGAGCTTCGTGTCCGGGCGGACCATGCCCTTGAACTTCACTTCGCCGGTGGAGAGCGCCATGCCGCGGCCGGGCTCGCCGAGCCAGCCGAGAAAGAAGCCGGTGAGCTGCCACATGCCGTCGAGGCCGAGGCAGCCCGGCATGATCGGGTTGCCCTGGAAGTGACAGGGGAAGTACCAGTCGTCCGGCTTCACGTCGTATTCGGCGCGGATATAGCCCTTGTCGAAGGCGCCGCCCGTTTCGGAAATGTCGGTGATGCGGTGGACCATCAGCATCGGCGGCAGAGGAAGCTGCGCATTGCCCGGGCCGAAAAGCTCGCCGCGGCCGCAGGCCAGGATTTCCTCATAGTTGTAGCTGGATTGCCTGGTCGTCATCGATTGTCTCATCCCCGGTCTGTATTCGCTTCGTCAGCGATAGATTTAGAGGAGGTGCGGTGCGAATTGAAGCACCCCGCGCCGTCCCATTTTGTCGCCGCACCCGGCACGGGCGCGACATTAATTCAGCAGTTCGCATACATGATGCGTGCGGTGACAGCCAGCGCAAATTGCCGTGAAGCGGGCGAAGGCCCCGGTTTTCCGCATGTTGCGCGCCCTTTGCGCGTCGTAATCCTATTGAATACCGGCAACGCTAAAGTTATATCGAAAGTTCAAGAATGTTGTTCAAGGCCAGACAAGCGGATCCGTCGCCCATGACGCATGCACATGAATTGCCCATCGAGGAGCGCCTGCGCCACTCCGGCCTGCGCCCGACGCGCCAGCGTGTGGCCCTTGCCGACCTGCTGTTCGCCAAGGGCGACCGGCACCTGACGGTGGAGGAACTGCACGAGGAAGCCGTCACCGCCGGCGTCCCGGTCTCGCTTGCAACCGTCTACAACACGCTGCACCAGTTCACGGAGGCCGGCCTCATCCGGGTTCTGGCCGTCGAAAGCTCGAAGACCTATTTCGACACCAACGTGTCGGATCATCACCATTTCTTCGTGGAGGGCGAGAACCACGTCCTCGACATTCCCGTGAGCAACATCGCCATCGGCAACCTGCCGGAACCGCCCGAAGGCATGGAGATCGCGCATGTCGACGTGATCATCCGCCTGCGTCCGCGCCGCGGCTGATTTGTCCCGTTACATAACGTCGTCCGGATGCCGCCCCGGCCGCGGCCGGTAGACCGGAAAGCGCCAGCCGAAGCGCAGCGCCCCGCCGCGCACGATGAAGGCCGCGCCGATGCCGATGGCCGAGGCCGCCCAGAGCGGCGCGCCGGCGACCGTCGCCGCCGTGAAGGCGGCAGCGCCGATGAGCGCTGCGGTGATGTAGATCTCCGGCCTCAGCAGCACCGAAGGCTCGTTCGCCAGCAGATCGCGGATGATGCCGCCGAAGCTTGCCGTCAACACGCCGGTGGTGATCGCGACGGTCGGCGAGCCGGTCGCCGCATAGCCCTTGGCCGCGCCCATCACGCAATAGGCCGACACGCCCATGGCATCGAGCCAGAGCAGCAGCCGGTAGCGCGACTCGATGCGGTGCGCGAGTACGAAGACGATCAGCGCCACCGCCACGCAGACGATGAGATAGGTCGGGTTCACCACCCAGAAGACCGGCGTCGCGCCGAGGATCACGTCGCGGAACGTGCCGCCGCCGATGCCGGTCGCCGCGGCAAGGAACAGGAAGCCGATGATGTCGAGCTGCTTGCGCGAGGCCGAAAGCGCGCCGGTCGCGGCAAAGACCGCAACGCCCGTGTAATCCAGCAGTTCAAGGATCGTCACGTCTTTCCCCTTCTCGCGCGGTCCTGCCGAGGCCAAGCCTCGCGTCAGCTTTGCCGCATAAAGCTGTTCCCGCAAAATGCGCAGCGGTTTTGCGTACAGCAAAGCTGGCGTGCCCGCGCGGCAGAATCACGCCGCGCGCCGCCCCGGCCGCATAATGACCGAATCGCCCGCCATGGAAAGGTTTGAGAGATGGCCATCCGCATGAGTTTCCTCGCGCTCCTCTCCGCCGCCCTCGTCGCGGCCGCCACGCCCGCCCGCGCGGCCGAGCTCGTGCCGGACGCCATGGCGGCCGTGCAGGCGGAGGTGTCCGGCCGCTGCAAGACGGCCATCTACGGCGAGGACTTCGCCGACAATGTCGACTTCAACAACGACCGTCTCGTGGATGCCATCTTCAATCTGGGCGCGGTCAATTGCGACGGCGTGCCCGGCGGGCTCTGCGGCAATGTCGGCTGCCCGCACGAATTCTACATCCGCGTGGCGGAAGGCGGCTATTTCCTCGCCGCCACGGCCGATCTCTACGGCTACGAGATGAAGAAGCGCTTCGGCAACATGGTGCTGGAGCTGAAGGCCAATGCCGCAAGCTGCGGGCGCGATGACGACGAATACTGCACCATGACCATCCGCGTGCGGAACACGCGCTTCGAGACCATCTCGAAGAAGTGATCCCTACTGCGGCAGGAATGTGTGGGTCCGGCCCGCGAGGTAATAGAACAGGAGGCCCGTCCATTCGCGCAGCGCCGTCGTCATCAACTGGCTGTTGGCCGACGGCTGGGTGAAGTCGAGCCCGAGGCCGGCGCGTCCGCTCGTGCGGTAATCCGTCGGCCACGGCCGCACCGCAAGTCCGAGCTTGCGGAAGAGCCCCACCGAGCGCGGCATGTGGAAGGCCGAGGTCACCAGCAGGCAGTCCTGCAGGCCGTTCGCGGCAAGAAGCGCCCCGGTATTGCCGGCATTCTCGAACGTATCGCGGGAGCCCTCTTCCCGGATCAGCCGGGTGGCGGCAACGCCGAACGCCTCGAAGAAGCGCGCGCCGACCACGGCATCCCCCTCATAAGCGCCGCTGAACGACCCGTCGCCGCCGGAAATCAGGATGCGCGCCTCGGGGAATTCCCGCGCCAGCCGCAGCGTCTCGACGAAACGGTCGCCGGCCTGGGTCATCTCGAAGCCGCCGCGCGCCGCGATGATCTCCGATTCGAACCCGCCGCCGAGCGTGATGATGCAGGCCGGGCTGCTCCCTGCGAGGTCCGCCCGGGGAATACGGTCCTCCAGCACCTGCAGCAGGACCGCGCCGGTCGAGGTGAACAGCGTCAGGAAGAGGACGATCGCGGCCGCCGCGCTCGCCAGCGTCCGGATGCGGCCCCAGCGCAGCCAGCCCGCGACGAGGCCGATGACGAGGAGCAGGAAGGCGAGCGAAAGCGGCTGGGTGAGAAGCCAGAAGATCTTCGAAATGTAGAACGTCACGTCTTGCTCCTCCTGCCCCTGCCGTCACGTGCCTTCGCCGAGACTGCCGTGCCGCAGATAGAGGATGCCCGTGGCAAGCGCAATGCGGCGAGGCGGGAACTTTCGCGGCCGCTCCGCCATTCATGACGATGAATGGAAGGGAGCAAGACCATGAACGACGACCGCGAAGACCGCATCCGCAGGCGTGCCTATGAACTCTGGGAACTCTGGCAGCAGGAAGGCTCGCCCGAAGGCAAGCCGGACGACCACTGGCTCCAGGCAGAGCATGAGATCGACCACGGCGACGGCGAGATCGAAGGAGACGACGAGCCCAACCTCGCCGCCCTGCGCGAAGCCGCCCGCCAGCACAGCGACACCTTCCTCGTGAAGACGGACCTGGAAGACGCCGACCAGCGCGAGGCGACGCCCGGCATGCGTGAGCAGCCATAGGGCGCGATGGATACGTGAGCAGCCGTTGGGGCTGCGGGCCGATCCGTTTGTGCCGGTACAAATTCTGACGGTCGCGGCGAGACTCCTGCGATGGCGGACTATCTGGTCGATGAGGTCCGTCTTGGCGTGAGCAGGGTCGGGAACGCGGCGTTGTGCGCGCAACAGGGGCCTGGTCGGCTCCGCCGAAGTCTCTTTCTTGCCCTGTTTCACGAGGCACCTCCTGTTGGAGAGTGCCGCCGGTCACATGCAAGGAACCAGCCAGGCGGCCAAATGAATTGCCGCCCTGGCCAGTTTTGAGGCTCAGGGTGTTACGAGGTTGATTTCGAGCTTGGCTCCAGTGGCCTCGGCATACCGGCGCAGGGTGGAGAGGGAAGGGGAAACGCCGCCGCCTTCCAGCCGGGCGATGGCCGATTGGGTCGTGCCGATGCGCTTTGCAAGCTCGGCCTGGGAGAGCTTCGCCTTCGTCCGGGCATGGACGAGGGTTTCGATAAGCCGGAATTCCGCGTCCGCCTTCTCGTATTCCTGCCGGAATTCCGGATTGTCCATCAGCTTCTTCTTGAGGTCTGCAATCTTCGTCATGGCTTCACCTCTTTCATCCGCGCTCTCGCAATATCTAGGGCGGCTTTCGGGGTCTTCTGCGACTTCTTCACGAAGACATGCAGGATGACCACTCGCCGTCCAGTGACGGTCACGTAAATGCCGCGTGCGATACCTTCGGAAGCCTTGGCGCGCAGCTCCCAAAGCTTGCCTTCGAGATGTTTGATATGCGGCTCCCGCAACTGCTCCAGGCCAACGTTCTCGACCGCTTCCATGAGGCGGATGAGCCGGGCTGAAGTCCGGGCGGCAGCGCCTCGATTTCTGAATCGACAATTTCGAGGGTTTCAACCGTTTATCGCATGGATGCTATATAGCGAATATGCGATAATCATGCAATGGGCATGGCGGTAGGAGGCAGAGCGCTGATTTGCGTCCTCGGGGTGCCCCGAAGTCCGAAAGCAGAATACAGCGAAAGCCGCTGATTGATAACTTACTGTATTATCAGGGGGAATTTGGTGGAGCTAAGCGGGATCGAACCGCTGACCTCTTGCATGACATGCAACGGGTCTTGCTTTCCGCATGTATCCTGACGTTGCCTTGTCTGTCAAATAACCGTTTCTTTTCAACGAATCTCCGGTAAGGTGTTTCCGGTAGTTTCCTCTCGTTTCCGTTTCGGGGGTGCCCCGGGGGTGCCCCGAGGCTTTAAAGGTTCCGGTTACATGGCCAAGGATGACGACAAGACCGTCAAGCTCACCAAACGCGCCGTCGACGCGATCAAGCCGGACGGGACGGACTTCTACGTGTTCGATAGTGACCTCGTCGGCTTCGGTGTTCGCGTCCGGGCGACGGGCGGCATGTCCTATATCGTTCGCTACCGCGCCGGGTCCGGCCGGGGCGCTCCCGTCCGCCGTGTGACCATTGCTGCCGTTGGCAAGATTACCCCCGACCAGGCGCGCGAGAAGGCCAAGGACATCCTGGCGTCGGTCGTGAAGGGAGATGATCCCGCGAAGGCGAAAGCCGAGGCCCGCGCTGCGCTTTCGTTCGGTGACCTTGTTGCGAAATACCTCGATCACGTCGCGGCGAAGAAGAAGGCCGCCACGCATGACCTCTACAAGCACCTCCTGAACAGCTACGCGCTGCCGTCCTTGGCGAAGCGCCCCGCCGCCAGTCTCACGTCTCTGGATATCGCCCCTTTGCATCTGAAGCTGCGCGACAGGGCCACGACGGGCAATAGGTTCCTCGCCGTGGTCGCATCGCTCTATAGCTGGGCGATGGAGGCGAAGCTGCTGGCGAAGATGGAGAACCCGGCCGCCGGTATCGAGAAGTTTCGGGAGAGCCGTAGGGAACGCTTCCTGACGTCAGAAGAGCTGGGAAGGCTGGGTGATGCCATCCATGAGGCTGAAACCGACGGTATTCCATGGGAGCCTGATCCGACCAAGAAAGCCAAGCACGCGCCCAAGGCTGAGAACAGGCGCGTCAAAATCGATGCGACCGTTGCCGCCGCCCTGCGCCTCTACGTCCTGACAGGCGCCCGCAGAAGCGAAATCCTGAATTTGACGTGGGATATGGTCGATCTGGAGCGCGGGTTGCTTTTCCTTCAGGACAGCAAGACCGGGCAAAAGACCATTATTCTGAATGGCCCGGCTCAATTGATCCTGTCCGAGCTGCCGCGGGTGGACCGTTTCGTCATTCCTGGCCAGGCAAAGAAGAGGCCGGACGGCACCATGGAAAGCCGCCCGCGCTCCGACCTGAAGCGGCCATGGGCAGCGGTGCGAAAGCGGGCTGGTCTCAATGCCGACGCCGACAATCCGCAATTCCGCGTGCGGCTTCATGACCTCCGGCACACACATGCGTCCATCGGGGTCGGCTCCAATCTTGGGTTGCCAATCGTCGGCAAGCTCTTGGGGCACAAGCAAACACGGACCACGGAACGCTATGCGCATCTCGAAACCGATCCAGTTCGGAAGGCATCCGAAGCTATCGGCGCGCGGATTATGGATGCGATGGGCGGCAGGAAGGGCCGGAAATCGAACGTTGTTCTTATGAAGAAGGGCGGCAATTGATGAAGATGAGCAGAGGTATGGTTTTGATGCGCAAAATTACGTTCGTCCGCGCTGATTGCCGTTCATGCGAAGAGGTCTTCGAATTGGATAACGGATACGGATTTGAAAGCGTCATCGCAGACATGCGGACGAAGCATCCCGATGATTGGCATCATTATGAATTGCATGACGGCTTTTCCAACGATGAATTGGGGGCGTGGTATCGGGCACGATGCACGAGGCCAATACCGCGCCAGAATCCACATGATGCCGAGGTTCAAATGCAGCCGAGAAAAGACCTTATAAATGAATTGAACTGGAATTTAACGCAGACAGTGATTTGGATTGCCACGCGGAACTCACGAGAGTTGAACAAGTTGGGAAATGATTCACTGGCTTTCCTTCTGATGCCGCAGAAGGACGATATGCCGGAGGATGCAGACCTTCTTGAGCTACTGGCGCCAGCCATGGCCGAGTTGTGGGATCAACTCGACAAAGGGCATATCCATGCGACAGGTGTTACGCTAGGCGGCCAATTTGTCGAGATCGATCAATCGCTCTGGTCGAGGCTCTTGCTCAAAAATGATTCCCTTGATGACTTCAGAAGCGCGAATGAGGCCACGCTTATAATACCGGCGACAGACGTGTACTTTCGAGATGTAGGCTTCAGA
This sequence comes from Shinella sp. PSBB067, assembly GCF_016839145.1. Classification (NCBI taxonomy): domain Bacteria; kingdom Pseudomonadati; phylum Pseudomonadota; class Alphaproteobacteria; order Hyphomicrobiales; family Rhizobiaceae; genus Shinella; species Shinella sp. PSBB067. The sequence goes on from NZ_CP069303.1 coordinate 4,446,304, forward strand.
TCGGCGGAAATCCTGAACCTCTGGGGGCCTCTCCAGCCCCCTCGAAGTTATGAGGCCAAACCGCTCACGAAAGAAGCTACGCACGCTAGCCCAATCGCACCTACCGAGCGCGCGCGGCAAAAGTCGCAGCAGAACAGGGTCAAACCATTCCTCGACCAACTTTTCCCAGGTTGGTTGCCTGACCCCTCGCAACTTACTGATACTCAGCTTGTTGAGAAAGTCGCAAAAGCGATGGATGGCGCTGCAAAAATCGACCCGAACCGTGGCAAGGCGCCAAGTCGAGAGACTATCCTGCGGGCAGCCGGTCGAAAGTAATAGATATCGGCACTTCCTGGCAAATTAGGCAAAATAGGCATTGCCGTAGTTGCCAAATGACCACCCACCTAAAGTGCAGCAGAGTTCCTGTGTTTCCGCGACTGTCGCGGCTGTTTCAGCACAGGAGTTACCATGCTTGCTACTGCTCATCATCATATGCTTCGTACGCCACAGGCGGCAAAGTATCTGAATATTTCGGCCTCGACCCTGAATAAGCTCAGGCTCGTAGGCGGTGGTCCTCGATATGCTAAGCTCGGTAAGTCGGTTGTGTATGACCCGGCTGATCTTGATGCTTGGGTTGAGGCAAACCGCCGTACCTCCACTTCGGTCGCAGCTTAGAGGATGCGGCCATGACGAGACGAGAAAACCCGGCGGAGCTGCGCACCAGCTCCAACCGGGTTCTGAATATCGATGTTCTTGGCAGGACCGTCGATAACCAGAACCCTACCGAATTTCCCCTCAAAACTCAATCGGAATTGCTCGCAGCTCGCGCCGTCATGCGCCGGTTCCGCGTGTCCTACTGGCACGCTGTCACGATCTGCCAGCTCTCCGGTCTTGGAGGTGCGGCATGAAAAAGCTCACCATCACCGCCCGCATCCTTCCCGATGGAAAGCCTGTGACTGTTATCGGCCGCGATGCCTGGGCACTTCGCAACCTCATCAATGCCGGTGCCGTCGGTTGTACGCCGATTGACCATCCCGGCCCGCGTTGGAGCCATTATATCTTCAAGCTACGCGGGTTCGGCTTCCTCATCGAGACCGTCAACGAAAACCATGGTGGCCCGTTCGCCGGCACCCACGCACGCTATGTTCTGCGTTCTGAGGTAGAAATCGTGCGTGCCTCCGATCAGCAGGAGGCCGCATAATGCTGAAATCTCAATTCCTGACGAAAGCCCGCTTCCTCGGCACGGTCGACATCAAAGGCAAACCGGTTTCCTTCTTCTCCCCTCCGCACGAAGAACCTGATTTCCTGTGGGTCGATCTGGAGGAACTGGCGAAGGTTTTTCTTCCCGATGATGCGGCGATCCGCATGGTGAAGCATTCCCATAACTTCGGAATGGCCAATCGGCCAACCGAAGCCGCAGTGCGCGGCGACAAGATTGTGACCATCGTTCCCCACCCGATGGCGCAAGGCTTCTGTGCCTTCATCGATCACGAGAATGGGCATGTCGTGTTGAATGAGGAGGAATGGAACCTCGGTCCGGCCAACCTGGCTTACGTTCGTGCCTTTGCGGACGCCCACAGCAAATATAGGCCCCTAGAATTTGATGAGCTTTTCGCAGCCTACCGCAATCAGGGTGGTCCTCACTTGCGAGGTTCTGAATGAGCACCGCCCTCGATGCGAGCTATATCCCCGAGTTGGAGCAGGAGGTGCTTGGCGCGCTCCTCGTTTCCGGTGATATCAAACACCTTCCCGGCTCACTTGAGCCGGGGCACTTCATCGAGCCGCTGCACCGCGAGATTTTCGCCAGCATGAAGCAGGCGGCCACCCAATATCGATCCGTGCGGCTGGATCTCGTTCGGAATGTCCTGGCTTCGGCCGGGGACATGGATGCCTATAAGAAGACTCTCGGCATTTCGGTGCCGGAATACCTTGCTCGCCTTGCCAGCGGGACCGCGCGCGGAGTGGGCGGCCTGAAGGATAGCATTCCGGCAATGTTGCATCAGTGGGGCCGCTTCTGTGTAGGTCGGGAGGCTGAGCGCTTGCTTCTGGCCGCGGCCGATCCGGGCACCAGCCCTGCCGAGTTGATCCGAACCGCGGCGCAGTCCTTTGATGAGGTGTCATCGACCCTTCGCAGTGGTCGCCAGCGGAAAACACTGTTCAGCATTGGAGAGGCTTCGGAGACGGCCATCGCCGCGGCGGCCGACGCCATGAAGCGTGGGGGAGGGCTCACCGGCACAACATGGGGCCTGTCCGACGTGAACCGCGCCACGGGCGGAATGCAGCTCGGGGAAATGATTATCCTCGGCGCTCGCCCTTCCATGGGCAAAACCGCCGTATCCTTGTCCATTGCCATTCAGGCCGCCATGGCGGGCGTTGGTGCCGGCTTTATCTCGCTGGAAATGGGCGTCCGTTCCTTGGCCATGCGCGCATTGACGGACATCGCATTCAATGACCATGGGTCCATCGCCTATAGCGACCTCCTCACCGGCCGGGTGAGCGAAGCCGACTTTGAACATGTGGTTCTCGCTCAAAGGAAGCTGGATGCGCTGCCGCTGCTGATCGAGGACGCTTCTGGCCTCTCGATGCTGGACATTCGCACCAAATACGAACGGATGGCGGAAAGCGCCGAGCGTGGCGGAACACCGCTCCGGGTGCTGGTGGTCGATTATCTCCAGCTCATCGCGGCTTCGTCGCGATATCAAGGCAACCGCACGGCGGAAATCAGCGAGATTTCGGCAGGGCTCCGCAATCTGGCCCGCGAGTACGGCATCGCCGTGCTGGCACTGTCGCAGCTCTCTCGTCAGGTGGAAAGCAGGGAAGACAAGCGGCCGATGCTCTCCGATCTGAGAGAAAGCGGTTCCATCGAACAGGACGCCGATACGGTCATCTTCCTGTTTCGCGAGGCCTACTATCTCGGAAAAACCAAGGGCAGGAACGCCGATGAAGAAGCTGACCGCATGGAGAAGCTTACGGCCTGCCAGAACAAACTTGAATTCATCATCGCCAAGCAGCGAATGGGCGCCACCAGGACGGTGGACCTGTTCATCGACGTTGCCAGTTCCGCGGTGAGAAACGCAGCGAGGACGATGTAATGGCACGAATTCGCACCATCAAACCCGAGTTTTTCAAACACGAAGGTATCTTCGACGCAGAGCAGGAAACAGGGCTGTCCTTGCGCCTTGCGTTCGCCGGCCTCTGGACGCAATGTGACCGCGAGGGCCGCTTCGCCTGGCGTCCTCGTCAGCTCAAAGTCGACATTCTGCCTTACGACGAAGTGGACTTTTCACGCGTGCTCGACGCGTTGGCCACGCGTGGTTTCATCGTGAAATACGCGTCGGACGGGCGTGAATTTGGGTACATCCCGTCGTGGCATCGCCATCAGGTCATAAACAACCGCGAAACGGCCAGCATTTTGCCCGAACCTTCGAAATTCATTGCGGTATCTGACGCGTGCGCCACGCGTGAGGCACGCGACAGCCACGCGGGCAAAGCGGAAAGGAAGGGAAAGGAAAGGAATATATATTCCCGCAAAATGGATTTGCGGGCTTCCGAGCCACCTCACGGCGACACTGTCGAGCAGGAATTTGCGAATACGTTCTGGCCAGCCTATCCCCGCAAGGTAGATCGCAAGGACGCCCTCAGTGCATTTCTCAAAGCCCGGAAGAAAGTTTCCCTCGAAGCCATCATGAAGGCTCTCGAAGCGTACAGCCGCGAGACATGCAAGGCGGACAAACGGTTCATCCGCCATGCCGCACGTTGGCTCAATGCCGAAAACTGGGAGAACGGCGACAACCAGGACCCACCACATGTCCCTGTCGATGACGACAAATGGTTAAAGCGGCTGAATTATGCCCGCAACCATCGGAAATGGTCCGTAGCCGAGTGGGGGCCGATCCCCGGCGCCGGGGACTGCTTGGTTCCGGCAAATCTCCTCGAAGCCGGTGATGGCGACGGCTGGACTGAATTCGAGGTGCCCGCATGATAACGCCTCCCTCCCCGATTTCTGAGGATCCGACGCTTGCCGCCGCTCGATGGCTGGCCGTGCAGCTCGAGCCGATCCCGTAAGTCATTCCCGCCCTGAAGGAGCGCTTCGGCCTGACCAGTCTGCAAGCCTGCCAGGCCATCGCACTCGCCCGCGACATGCCGCCCGCAGCTCGCATTCCGAACCACGAGGGCGAGGCATGACGCTCGGAGCCTACCTTTTCGACTGCCTAGCGGCGTTCATGTTCTGCATCCTGCCTGCATACGCCTTGTTTTTCGCCATCTGGAGACCGCGCCGATGAGCATCAATGCTGAAATCGTTGCGGTGATCGACTCTCATTGCAGCGAAAGCGGAGCTGGTGCCTGGTCCGTAACAATCCATATTGCCGGGCAGTCCGTATATTCGGCATCAGGGTCGTGCTGCATCTCAACTGCAGATGAAATGCAAGAAGCTTCCCATGTAGCCGGTCTAAATTGGATTGCTGAACGCTTTCCAGATCAGCTCATTAACCTCGTGGTGGATGGGCAGGAATGTCTCGGCAGATCGGCGCGTCAGCATCTTGAACTATTTACGAACCGCACGAACCCACCGAAGTCTGAAGACGCATGGCCCATTTTAATGAAGGCTCAAGACGTCATCCCGCTGAAAACAGCGGCCTTGGAAACGGGAAAGTCGGACAAGACATTACGAACCTGGGTTAGGGATTTCGGGATTGGGCGGCAAAGTGGCCCGAGTGCGCCAATCGAGATATCGCATCCCGCGCTGGAAATGGTTTTGCACGGTGACATGGCAGCACTGGAGCTATTGCGTGTTGGGGACCGGAGTTCACCTCGTGTCGTGAGGTTTTTTCGCCATCTGGGCATCGATCCCTGACACATACTTCCACATACCTCCAGATACTACCGGATGCTTCCAGTACCGCAAGGCCGCAGACCGTGCGATTCTTCGGGCCTGATCCAACTTGGAGACCGCATCCGATGCAGCCGTTTATCTTCAATACGCCGTCGAGCGGCCTTTTCGGTCAAGCGGGTGGAATGGAGCACTACCAGCAGAAACATGCCCAGATGAAGCAGGCCATCATGCAGTCGATCATGGGCAACTACAATCAGCCCGCGCCGCGAACTATTGCTGAGGGAGCTGTTCAGGGCGTGGGGCATATCATCGATGGTTTACAGATGCGCCAGGCTAATCGCGGACCGTTCCCCGACGCGCCCGATGGCGGCCAAGCCTCCTGGGCGACTGGCCTAATGAACCTGTTCGGCAACAACGGGGGCCTTTATTGATGGCTTACATCTTCGACCCGAGCCGGGGCGAGACACCACAGTCCATCGCTGAGAAGCGGGCTTTTGCGAACGAGATTTTGAGGCGCATGGGAAGATATTCTGCGCCAAGGAATACTTGGGATGGGATCGGCCAGGGTTTGGCTGCACTTGGAGACGGTATTGTCGCTCGCGCCATGCGACAGCGTGCGGATGCCGCCGAACGGGAAGGCATGGCGAGCGCCGAGCCCCTGAAACAGCAGATTTTCAATGCTATCACCACCGGTTCGGCTATTCCGATGAGCGGGGGCGCCAGCGAGATAGCTGTAACCGCTCCCAGTGGCAGCGGTGGCATGAACTATCGTGATGCAATCGCATCCATCGAAAGCCGAGGCAGCGGTGACTATGCCGCTATAGGTCCTCGTCATCCAAAGATGGGTCGCGCCATGGGCCGCTACCAGATCATGGAAAGCAATATCGGGCCATGGTCGCAAGAGGCCCTTGGCCGCGCCGTGACACCCGATGAATTCATGGCTAACCCACAGCTTCAGGACGCCATTTTCGATCATCGTTTTGGCCAGTATGTAAACCAGTACGGCCCGGAGGGAGCCGCACAGGCATGGTTTGGTGGCCCGGGTGGCGTCGGCAAGGCGAACCGTAAGGATGTCCTCGGCACCAGCATCGGTGGCTACAGCCAGAAGTTCATGAAGGCTCTCGGTCCCGGAGGTGGGCAGGAGGTTGCAGCGGCGTCGCCGGAAGAAGCGTTCAGCGCCGTCATGCCCGAGCTTGGAGGCGGCTCGTCGCTCTCTGATGAGGTATCCGCTTTCCAGCAGACGCCCGAGTACGCGGCGCAGTTCCCCGGCATGGGCCAGCAGGGCTTTGACGCCGGCCGATTTGGTGATCCGACATTCGGCGCGCAGCCGGTTCAGGGACGTGAAGAACTTGCCCTCGCGCTCGCCAACGGTCAGCAGCAGAGTGGCGGCCAGCAGGCTATCGACAGCCAGATCCAAGCAGGAGGCATCCCGCAGCAGTTCCGCGGTTCGCAGCAGCTCATGAGCGCACAGGGTGGCATCCTACCAGCGCTGATGGGCGGAACACCCGCGACCGAGCAACAAATCGCCGAAGCGTATGCAAGAGAAAACCAGCCGATGCAGGGCGGTAATCCTCCCCGTGCTGGTAACGGCCTCTCAATGGATTTCCTTTTCCAGGCTGCTTCCAATCCGTTCCTGATGCAGAACGAGGGGATGCGGTCCATCGTGAACACGTTGATCCAGGAGGAGATGAAGAAACGCGATCCCTCCTATCAGCTCGACATGGATTACCGCCGCGCACAGATCGACAAGATGAACCGCGATGCCAGCGCTGAGAAGAGGCAGCCGCTTATCAATGCAGGCGGTGGCGCAATCTATGACCCGAATACAGGTGAATGGCTTCGCCCACCCGCTGAGAATGGAGGGAATGGTGCATTCCGTTTCGGCGGCAATTCCGTAGAGGCGCAGGCATTGAACGGGCTCATGGACTCTGGGCAACTCACGCCGGAGCAGGCCCAGCAACTCGGGGCGGGCAAGACCATCACCGGCCCGAACGGAGAAATCATCTTCCTCACCCCGCAGGGTGTTTTCGGCGCCGCTCCGGACGGCAGGACGCAGCGCCTTTCGAGCGAGGGTGTCGGGACGAGCGGTTCCAATCCGTCGTCGGGCAATATCACAATCACCGAGCCGAAGGTCACGCTGGACGAACGGAAGGCGATGGGCTTTGCGGACCGCATGTCCACCTCGGGTGCGCTCATTGATCAGAACGAGAACGCGGGGTTGGGGACGTGGGATCAGTTCGTGCGCGGGAACGACTGGATTCCTGACGCGGCCGAAAACTGGCTCGTCAGCGAAGACTTCCAAAAGTTCGACTAGGCTCGACGTGATTTCGTGAACGCGCAACTCCGCCGCGAGTCCGGCGCGGTTATCTCGGATGAGGAATTTGACAACGCGAACAAGCAGTATTTCCCGCAGCCCGGAGATACCAAGGAGGTCCTGCGCCAGAAAGCAGCAAACCGTAAAGTCGTGTCCGATGCGATGAGGCGGGATGCCGGGCCGACGTATCAGGGCATCGGCGGCGACCCGCTTTCTGAAGCGAAGAAAGCCATAGCGGCCGGCGCGGATCGGAATGCGGTCATTCAGCGCCTTCGCGAGAACGGCATTGATCCGGGAGGCCTGTAACCATGGGCATGTTCGATGACCTCATTCCCGGTAACCAATCGAGCAATGGCATCAGCTTCGATGACCTTATTCCGAAGAGGAGCGGGCAACACCTCTCCTATGAGGAAGGCCTCGCGCTCATGGAAGAGGAAGAGCGTCGGCAAAGGATGCAGGGTGGCAGCGGTTCATTCGGTGCCGCCGTCGCCAGCACCATCGACGGCATCCCGATTGTCGGGCCGATGCTGAAGGGGGCGACGGAGCGGGCCGCTGCGGGTGTATCGTCGCTCTTCAACGGCCAGTCCTATGCCGACAACCTCGAAGAGGCTCAGAGCCTGACGAAGATGGCCCAGGACGAGCATCCGTATATCACGGCGGCCGGCAACATAACCGGCGCTGTTGGCGGTACTCTCCCGGGCGTGATAGCGTTCCCTGCCGCGTTTGGTGCCGGCACAGGCGGGTTGGTAGCTAGGACCGGAGCATCTGCACTTTCGGGGACGGCCATCGGGGGAACGGATGCCGCAATCCGCTCTGGGGGAGACTTTGAAAGCACAGCTTGGGGCGCAGGGACGGGGTTCGGCTTGGGTGCAATTGGGCCGGCCGTTGGGAAGGCGGTTGGCGCTGGCGCTCGCAATGTCATCGACTGGTTCGGCCTGCGCTCCCTGGCGAAGGCAGCAGGGACCACACCGAAGACTGTTTCCCGGCTTGCCCAGGTCGCAACGCGGGATGGGCTTGATAATGCCGCGATCCGTTCCCGGTTGGCCGAACTCGGTCCCGATGCGATGCTTGCCGACCTCGGGCCGAACCTTTCCGGCTATACGGGCGCGCTTGCCAATATGCCCGGCCGCGGACAGCAAACCGTCCGTAGCGCTCTCGACGCAAGGCACGCGGGCGCGAACGCCAGGCTTGCCGTGGCTGTTGACGACACGCTCGGACGCGCGCCGGTTCCCTCCTACATCGACGACATGATTGCCGAAGGACAGCGGGCGGTGGGGCAGCAGTACGGACAGGTTTTCCGCAATGCCCGCGCCGTGGATACGAGCCGTATCGCGGAGGTACTAGAGAGCAGGGCCGTCAATCTTCGTGGCGAGGCGCAGAAGGCCGTGCAGCGCGTCCGCTCCATGTTGAACGTCACCGGAACCGACGTGCTCGATCCTCACCCCGGAACGCTCTTCCAAACCCGTCAGGCCATAGACGGTATGATGGCAACCGAAACGAATCCGAAGGTCATCCAGGCGCTTGCAGAAGTCCGGAGCCAAGTTGACGACGTTCTCGCGCGCTCGGTTCCCGGTCTGAAGGAAGTCGATGGACAATTCGCAGAACTGGCCCGACAGCGTGAGGCGTTGCAGCGAGGTCAGACCATCCTCGATAGCGGCCGCACTGCCCCGCGCCCGGTAGAGCTTGCGCAGGAGGCGATGGAAGGTGCCCTGCCGCAAGGGCGTTTCATGGGACCGTCTGGCGGTACTGCTCGAATGCGTCAGGGAGCGAGGGCTGAGATTGATCGCATCCTCGGCAATAACGCCAATGATGTTTCAAGGCTCAACACGCTCATCAAGTCGGACGGTGACTGGAACCGGGCGAGGCTGACAACTCTCTTTGGTCGCGCGAAGGCGGATAGGCTGTTCCGCGTCCTTGAGAACGAGCAGCTTTTTGCCACCACCCGCAACAATGCCATGGGCAACAGCTTCACCGCTGGCCGTCAGCAGGCGATTGCGGAACTCGGGGGCCACGGTGGGGATGACATTTTGCGCCAGGCCTTCGGTGCTGATGGTCTCCGCGGGACGGCGCGCGCCGGAAGCCTGAAAGTGGCCGAGCATATCAAGCAAATGATCATGGGACCATACTACGAGGCGCAACGCGCTTCCCTTGCCGATGCCATTACCAGCAACCGGCGCAGCTCGTGGACGCACTTTCCCATGCCCAACGGTCGCCGGAACAGCAGAAGCTATTTGAGGCCATCACGAAAGCGATGCTCCTCGGGCCGGGTGCCACGGGGCCGTGAGGCAGGGTCTATCCAGCAGATGAAGCCATACAGCGCCATCATGAACAGCGCGCCGCAAACAAAGCCGATTGGAAAATCGGGGCCGAACACGCTGCGGAGCGACATGAATGCTTCGCGGAACGCAAAAAGGATCAGGGCCGTAACCACGATGCAGACGATTTGGACAACCCGAAGCAGCACGAGCGTTTTCCTTCTCGGAGGACGTCCGAAAATGCCAGCAATTATCGCGCCGCGCAATTGGTCGGCTTGGAGGTGAACATGACGTACGCGAGGAAACCCGTGCAGAGTGCAGCCGAAATCCTGCGGTCGATGGAAAATCTCGTGATGCTTGAGCAATACGATATTGTGGATGCGCGCGAGGGCCTTCAGGAGGCCATGGATGCTTTCAACGCAGCTCCCTGCGAGACCATTGCCGATGCTCTGGCATTCATCTCAGCATCCCGCCGCCTGGGGCAATCTATCATCATCGATATCCTGCACGGCAGGCAGACCGATCAGTACAACGTTGAGGCGGCTGACAGGTACATGGAAACGGCCATCGCATTTTTCCGAGGTGAGGAGATGCGGCGCGCATATGGACACTTTGCGGGGTTCACCCGGCACTGACCGGAACGTCTGCTAGATCAGGGACCGAAACAGAGCATGACGGAAGCCAAGGAACCACCGAAGAAAAGCCGTTTCCGCAAGGGGCAATCAGGCAACCCAAAAGGGCGGCCGGCCGGCTCGCGCTCGAAAGTGCTCGTCGCTCTCGACGCACTTGGAGAGGGTGAGGCAGAAGCCATTGTGTTTGCGATGGTCAATCAGGCCAAGGGCGGTGACGTGACTGCTGCCAAGGCAATCCTTGATCGTGTGTGGCCGCCCCGCAAGGGCTCTCGCCTCCAGTTCGACTTGCCCGAGGTCTCGACCGCCGATGATCTGCCACCGGCAATCGCATCTGTCACGCGCCAAGTCGCGGAAGGTGAGATTTCGCCCGACGAAGGCACGGCGATTGTCGCGCTGCTGGAAGCGCACCGGAAGGCCATCGAAACCAGCGAGCTTGCCGCGCGTGTTGCGGCTCTTGAAGAGAGGATGACGAAGAAATGAGCGGTATTCTGTCAACCAGGCTGACCAGGCTGGAGCGCGCCATCATCATCGGCAACCCGCTCGCTAGCCTTTCGGACGAAGAGCTTGAGGCGCGATTGAGCGACGTAACCGCTCGGCTGGAGGCAATTCTTGGCATGGCGCTCCACCAGTGCAGCGCCGAGCTTTTAAGGGCTGCGGATGCTGGTGAACCTCTTCCCGAGGATTGGACGCCAGGAGAGAGCCGCCATTTTGCGCGCCTCATCATGAACACGATACACTAGGAGCAGGCCATGGTTATCAATCTTATGGGCCGGATTGAGAAGCTCGAGGCGTCGGCCGCCTCAAGGCATGACCGTCCCCGAAAAGTTGTCCGCCTTGTCGTCAACGAAGACGAAGAGGCAGAGGCATACCGGCAAGCCGAGGAGATGGGTTTGGATACAAGTCCGGAGAGCGACGACCTCTTGATAATTCGATTGATTGCCCTCGCGCCGAAGCGCCCGCAGACTGCACACCGGCTTTGAATTTAATCAAAATTATTCAAGCTGAATACGGCTAGGTGCAGTTGCGTGGCCCGGCGGCCGTTTATTGGCTGGACGATGAGAAACGCGGCAATGAATGCGTCCCGGCGCAGCACCCCCAAAACGAACGCCGGGCGTAGGCCTGGCTGCCCAGGTGCTCACATAGACGTTTCCGTAAAGGGGGTGCCGGTGTGCCATGCATGAATCTTACCACAAAGGATTCCTCGAAAAGCCTCGTCGAACAGCGGCTTCGCCTCTCCGTCGGGGAAGAACTGGTAAAACGCATCGGTTTCGTCGGTGTCCCATGTGCCAAGGTACTCACCATCAGCGGTCACTACCGAGCCGTCACCCAGAAGATTGATGCGATATTGCAGTGTTGGCTGGGCCATTTTTTCCTCTGTATCCTCGATGGAAGGTAGAGAATGGGCCGTCAATATAAGCCTTCATATTCGGAGCACGGCGCGCAACGGAAATTCCCGCCTTGAATAGTCCATGTGCCATGGCTCTGCGCCACTTCTCTTCCACAGTCGCAGCAGGTTGCGTTCGGTTTCCGTTTAGCTAGTTCCGTTGCACTTATTCGCTGCATATCGTTCCTCAATTCAAGCCAATGCAAATTGCGAAAATGCCTCGCACAATAGGTACGCGAAGGCTCGTCAAAGGCAAGGGTATACCTGAAAGCTTGCGTTGAAAGAGCGATCAAACCTGACAGTAGGAACGCTACATAATTCAAAGCACGATATCGAGCAGCAGCGCCCGAACATGACCTTATGGCGAAAGATGAAATTTGACTCGCCTTTTGTGAAGATTGTTGTTTTGATGCCCGCATTCTGGGGGCATTATGCAAAAGACAATTCACTACCGCACCACCGAATGGTTTGGTGCGCAAGAGAACCTACTTGGCCTTATCACGCAAACGCTAGCAGCTCGGCCAAACGTTAGCGATACAGAGTTTCAGACGTTCGGAGAGACGTGTGAGGTTCGCCATCGCGCCATGAATCAACATGAAGCGCGGCTACACGTTTCCCTACATGTTCCGGGAGCCAGGAAAGCGATCAGCCCTCGCGTTGTTGGGGTGTCTGCTGGAGATATATCGGTTGCCGCGGCCCCCCAAAACACGGAATTTACGGAGCGCGAAATTGCAATCGTTGTTAGGCCTAACGCGGTGGGGTACGTAGTCAGCGGGAGAGCAAGGACATCGACAGTCCGGAACGTTCTCGCCGGATTAATCCAACTCGGGCACGGCGAAGGAATTGGCAACCGCCTGAACCTTTCAGCGCGAGCCGACGAAGCTGCGATACGGGATTTACTTGAGCAGGGCGTTGATCGGTTTGATTTGGGTCTTAACCTGCCACACGCTAATGCCCTCGCCGTTGTAGAAGATCAGCCACTAACCCTGGGACGCTCGATTGGCCGCGCTGTTGCGGGGGCAATTTCCACAAGGTTTGAAGCGGACCATCACGACGCACATATCGATGAGTTGGCCAATATGAATGTAAGCATTACGATCAACGCTCGACAGCGAGCGCCGGAGGCGGAGATCGAGACCCTAACAGTGCTTGCAACCGAAGCGGTAGAGGCCGACGAGGAGTTCACGATTCGAACGCTCAACAAAGCGAAAATATCGCGTGAACAACTGATTTTGACCGCATCCTACCGTCAACCAGGGGAGGTGGCTGTGCTAAACTATTTCATGGCTTGGAATGAGATTTCGAACTTTCTCAACAACGTTCAATGACGATGGAAAAGCGACCGGGAAAAAGGGAAATAGCTTGGCATAGAGTGGGGAATACCGCGGTGGCGGTGATCCTATCTGCCGCTGTGACCGTTTTTTTTGGTGACCGGTTAACGAATGGAGCAGACGTTCTCAGCTTCATCGCTACGATATTCTCTATCCTCGCCGGTGTGCTCATCGCCGTGATATCAATCTTGGGCGATCCAAGCATGCTGCTCGATCAGTCCTGGCGGCATAGCTATTTATCGGCCACAGAAACGCAGCGAAAAATCCATCGGCAGACGGACGTTTTCATCGTCTATGTCGTGCTGTTGATCAGCCTGTTTGTGTTCATGCTCGCGGACCCGAAAGCAACGAGCTTCTGGTACATCCAGCATGCGACATTCTTCCTTACGGTGTTGGCATTCATCGCATCGTTGACGTTGCCGTACAGTCTTCGTTCGATCCAGAAAACAAGGCTGGACAAAGCTATCGAACAGATTCGAGGCAAGTAACCGCGATGCGCACTCTATCCGCAGCCGCATCTGCGCAACCCGAATGTGCAATCTGCGGTGTATCGCCAACAGTGAAATCCCATATCATCCCCCGCGCTCTTTCATTGGATTTGAAGCGCGGCGAAAAGCATTTGGTGAGTGGCCGCCTTGGCCAGGACGGAATACGAAAACTTCAGAACGGAAGGTGGAGTTACAAGATTTTGTGCGAGATGCACGAAAAGCATCTCGGGCCGGCTGATAAGTACGGCGTCGAATTTGTTAGAAGCATTATGAGTAGAGACGCGAAGACTGGCGATTTTACTATCCATAATTCTCAGCCGCATCTATTGAAGAAGTTCATATTGGCTTTGATCTGGCGAGCCGATGCTGCCAACAAAGCTGAGGGACTATCTTCGCGCCTCGGGCCGTATGACCAACTCATTCGCAACTGCATCTTCCTTGGCGGCGATCTAAATGCGCCAATTTACTTCCTCCGCCCAAACCTGACGGCCGACGGCACCCCACTGCCGATTACTCTTGAGCCAACGCGCGTCCGCATGCGTGACTGCAATGGTTGGAAGCTCGGATTTGGCAATCTGGATGTAATGGTGAAGCTCGACAAGAAGCCTTGGCCGAAGGCGTGGGAAGCGGTAGATGCAAGCCTCCAAACCTCAGTGCTTGTGCTCGACGCTGAGCCGTCGGCTATTAGGGACGCGCCTGCTTATCACCCGCTAATTCGCCAGATGAAGGTGTTTCGCGCTTAACAACGGCCTCGAGGACAGAGGCTATCTCCCCGTGATTCTCGTATTGGGGTATTTTGGCGGTGCTCGTTCTTGGCATTTCCGTGCTTTTTTGCGAGTTACGCGCCTCTCGGCTTCGCCAGCCGCACGCCAGCGCCGCCGTCTGTAATGTCTCCGGCTTGAAGGAATATTACTCCGGCGGCATTGAATGCCCGCTCAATAGCTTCGACAGTCCTTGCATGCGCGGCGAGTTCGCCAGGCTGCGTCTCCAGTCGTTTGAGGGAGGGGAGGGAAACTCCCGACGCCGCTGCCAGGTCCTTTTGCTCCCAACGCACAAGTGCCCGCGCCGCGCGAATTTGCTCGCTCGATATCATTTTCCCTCCAAAAGAATACCTGAGGTATTGATTTGTCCTCAGGTATCATATAATATCCTAAGTATCGATTAAGGAAAATCAGGAATTCGACAATGCCGAACGCCCCCGTTCCGGCCGCCGCCGGAGGTATGTCCAAATTCAATCGCTCGCAGATCATGAAAGCCGCCTGGGCGCAGTATCGCAGCGCCAAGGCATACGTCGCCAGCAACCCCTACCTGCGCGGCACTGTCGTCCGCTTCGGTGACTGCCTCAAGGACGAATGGAAGCGCGCGAAGGCTGAAGCTGCCAAGGCGAAGCGTGATTCCGCCGTGGTCGCTCGCATCGACGCCCTCAAGGCCGAAATCATCGTTCTCGACTGCAAGCCTTTCGGTATCCGCATCGGTGCCGAGCGTGCGGTCCTGTCTACGGAACTGGCAAAGCTGGAGGCTGCATGATGTTCGAGACAAACCTTCTTCGCCTCGGCGCTGAATTCTCCGCCCTTATGGCCGACTATCGTGCCGCGCAGTCTCAGCTCTCGGCACTCCAGCATGAGGCCGACCGCACCGCGACGGAGGCTGGCTTGCTCTACGGTTCCTCGGCATGGTCCGAGCATCGTTTCGCGGTGACCGGCCGCACCGTCCACCACGTCAACGCGCTTTACGAAAAGCTGGAGGATCTGGCGCAGGCCATCGCGCCGATCCGTCCCACCTGCTTCGCTGGCCTTCTCATCAAGGCCCGCGCCCACCATTTCGCTGGCAACCCCGCCGCCATCATCCCCGAAATCGAAGCACTGGCGCAGGCCAGCAATCAGGAGGCCGCATAGATGGAAACGACCCGCCGCAAATTCATTTCCGGCCTTTCTGGCATTGCCGCCGCATCGGTGACCGCCGGAGCCGCCGCAGCCGTACCGCCTGAGACGCAGGAAGAGAAGTGCGCACGCCTCCTGTCGGAGCTGAGCCGTTTAACCGCGGCTTCAACGTCATCCAGCTTCGCGCGGAAGAATTCTTTTCGGTAGTTCTGCGCGTTCACGCGGGCAGCCTCAAACTCAGTATGGAGGGCTCTTTCGAGAGCCGGCGCGTCGTCGCTATAGATTATGGCGTGAGTATCGAAGATGAAGGGTACGCTCGCATCCCCTAGCTCCCGCACGCGGTCGGCGGGATCGAGGCGGCGGGTCAGGCCGACAACGTCATCTCCGAAGGAACCGACGTTTGAAATGATGTAGACGTATCCCGAACGGGTCCGCTCGGCCATAGCCTGGGCGCGCTCGAATTTTGCATGGGCCTCTGCGAGGTCCCGTTCCAGCATTTCGATCTGTGAATTGAATGCATCTAGTTTCGGCCCGATGGCGCTTTCCGCTTCGGCCTTGGCCTTATCGAGCAGGCGCTTGTAGCGAGCTTCCTCTTCTTCTGCCCGCTCCATGTCGCGGATGAGCTTTTGTTCCTCCTTCGCAGCCCGAGCCATCTCCGCCCGCTCTTCGCGTTCAGCCTTGAGTTTTTCCCGATACTCATGCGTAAGGAACAGCTCTTGGAATTTCAGCTTCACATAGTCGAGCGTGATGCTGACATGATTGGACTCGTTGAGGCTGTTGATTTGGGTGAAGGCATTGGCGATGCGCTTTTCCATCGCGTTGACGTTATTCCACCGCGTATTCGCAATAGCAGCCTCGCACTCATTATTGAAAGCTCTGAGCGTGAGTTTGATGTTACGGTTCGTCATCACTTTGCCTTTGGCAAGGCTGCCCTCGACGTGCCATTGCGTCGGGCAAACCACCGCGGACTTGTCGGAAATCATCGCCTTTTGAGCGGCGCGCACCACCTCGATATTGCGCTTATATTCCTCGCTGTCGTTGTACTCGAAGTGTGGCTCATATACGCCCATTTCCGCGAAGGCTAATTTCTCGTCGAAAACAGCAACCTCCTTTACGAGACGGTCAAATACGGCCTTCTTGTCGGCATAGGAGGCTCGAAGCTCGGCCAACTTCGTTTTCCAGTCTTCGATTTGGGCCTTAATCGACCTGCATTCCGCTTCGAGATCCAGAACCGGTTTAAAACGCTCCTCCATTCCTTTGAGGCTCGCGGTCAGAGCCTGCTTTTCTGCTTCCAGCGACCGACCGAGGGCGACAGCCCTTTCCGCTGCCGTCCGGGTGTCCATGAGTTTTGCTCTCGCTGCAGATGAGGCGCTTTCGGCCATGGATTGGCTATCCATGAATTTCGTCTCCAAGTCATGGATGGCCTGTTCGAGAGAAAGCCGCTTGCGCTTCTCACGAACGGCTTTGACGATAAAGAAAACAAGAATGAATGGCATCGCCAAAATGACGAGTGCAATCCCCAAAGCAACGTAAGGTGAAGTCACGAAATCCCCCAAGGCAATTTGCCGCAGGGTTGTATCTCTTGCTCAGGGAGTCAATCGGGTTGCATTGCCGTTTTTAGTCGTAGTCAACCTAAAAACTCGGTGGATGGTGGTGGCGGCCCAATCTTCAAAGGCTCCCTTTCGGGGGGGGGCTTTCTTGCGTTTGGCGCCTGCGCCACGTCCGTTTCAAATTGCCCTTCATCAGCCTACAGTTCGTTTCCACGCCAGCCGTTATCATCGTGCGGTCTGTTTAATTAGACTTTCAAGAGGTCGAGCAGGGGGTCGAAGGCATAGAGTGCCGCTCGCCGTCCTGCTGCTGGTTCGATAGTGCGGAGCAAGCCTACCTCGACTAGCCGGCGTGATAGTGCACGGGCTGAGGAAGCTGGAATGCCTGACCGTTCAACAAATCGGTCATTCCGAAAGACAGGGCTTGCGAAAACGAAATCCAAGGCTTGGTCGTGAAATTGGGAATTTAGGGCTTCCCGGAAGCGTTCCCGCATTTCACTGTGCAGAGCGAAGATACTGTCCGCTGTCTGAATGTTGACAGTGGCTTGCGCGTGCATGGCTTGAAGGAAAAATACGGTCCATCCCGTCCAGTCCCCGTCAGCAGAAACGGCTCGCATTTTTTCTATGTATTCATCCTTGTGAGCTTCGAAGTATCCGGAGACGAAGAAGTTGGGCTGGCTGATGATCCCCAACTTCCAGAGCATTAAGGTAATGAGCATACGCCCAATTCGGCCGTTGCCATCTTCAAATGGATGAAGAGCCTCAAATTCCACATGCGTTAGAGCCGTGCGGATGAGGGGGCGCATTTTGCTTTCGTTTATGAATTTGACCAACTCACCCATAGCAAGGGGGAGTTGTTCTGGAGCTATCGGTATGTAGTAGATCTTTCCTCGTCGGTCATCACCGATATAGTTTTGCTCAACCTTGTAGGTGCCTGGACGTTTACGGGCACCTCGTCCAACGAAAAGCAATTGCTGATGTGCTGTTCTGATTAAGTGCTCGCTCAGCGGTGCGCCTTCCGCCAACGCCTGTTGTGCGTTGCGCAGTGCACGCGAATACAGGAAGGTCTCGATATCGTCGTTCCGGGCTTCCTTGTACGGATCAGGCGCGCCAGCGTCCTCCTCTGCTTCAAGGCGATATAGTTCCTCAATGGTGGAGATTGTTCCCTCCATCCTTGATGAACTTACGGCGTCCTGGCGGCGTAGTGGTGCTAGAAATAGCTCGCTGTTCACCATACTCGCCATCTTCGCGTCATAGCGGGCCAGTGACGCTGCCGCCTCCTCTAATGGGCCGAGCAATACTTCGTAGTCGAGAGACCCAGGAGGGAACGCCGCCGTATGGTAGTGAACGGCTTCCGATAGGTCGTAGGATTTGGTGATCATTGAGTCGGGCATTCTGTTATCAAACGCGATTGATGCTAACGTAATGGCATCAATGTTAATTGGCAACAGAATGAAGCTTGATTCTGTTGCCAACGTGGTTTGCTGATAATGCGCTGCTATCAATGGCGATTGATGTCAAGGTGGATGCCAATCCTGACGCCAACATCTAGGAGTCCGATGACTCAATGCACGATTCATATGCAAACGCCGTTTTAAGAAGTAACGGGGGAGTGAGGTGTACCTTGCGCCGAAATTCCCAACATCGTTTGGTGTAGCGTTCGATTAGGTCGTCAAAGACCTCGTAGGCTTTGCCTTCATCGAACCCTTGTCCAACGAGGCGAGCGACAATCTCATCCTCGACCCGGAACAGGGTTTCCATCTGCCCTTTCGCGGCCGATCCGGTGATGGACCAATGCAGAAGGGCGCGGGCAATATCGTCGCGTGATGGCTTGCGTTCCCGCTTTGCCTGATCCCGTAAGGCTTGCTGGCGTTGTCGTTGAGCGGCGTTCCGTTCTTTCCTGCTAAGTTTCACGAGGCACCTCCTGTTGGAGAGTGCCGCCGTCTCATGCAAGGAACCAGTCAGGCAGCCGAATGAATTGCCGCCCTGGCCAGTTTTGAGGCTCAGGGTGTTACGAGGTTGATTTCGAGCTTGGCTCCAGTGGCCTCGGCATAACGGCGCAGGGTGGAGAGGGAAGGGGAAACGCCGCCGCCTTCCAGCCGGGCGATGGCCGATTGCGTCGTGCCGATGCGCTTTGCAAGCTCGGCCTGGGAGAGCTTCGCCTTCGTCCGGGCATGGACGAGGGTTTCGATAAGCCGGAATTCCGCGTCCGCCTTCTCGTATTCCTGCCGGAATTCCGGATTGTCCATCAGCTTCTTCTTGAGGTCTGCAATCTTCGTCATGGCTTCACCTCTTTCATCCGCGCTCTCGCAATATCTAGGGCGGCTTTCGGGGTCTTCTGCGACTTCTTCACGAAGACATGCAGGATGACCACTCGCCGTCCAGTGACGGTCACGTAAATGCCGCGTGCGATACCTTCGGAAGCCTTGGCGCGCAGCTCCCAAAGCTTGCCTTCGAGATGTTTGATATGCGGCTCCCGCAACTGCTCCAGGCCAACGTTCTCGACCGCTTCCATGAGGCGGATGAGCCGGGCTGAAGTCCGGGCGGCAGCGCCTCGATTTCTGAATCGACAATTTCGAGGGTTTCAACCGTCTATAGCATGGATGCTATATAGCGAATATGCGATAATCATGCAATGGGCATGGCGGTAGGAGGCAGAGCGCTGATTTGCGTCCTCGGGGTGCCCCGAAGTCCGAAAGCAGAATACAGCGAAAGCCGCTGATTGATAACTTACTGTATTATCAGGGGGAATTTGGTGGAGCTAAGCGGGATCGAACCGCTGACCTCTTGCATGCCATGCAAGCGCTCTCCCAGCTGAGCTATAGCCCCATAACGGGTCCGGCAAGGCCGGTTTCCGGGAACCGGGGCGGCATTGCCGTCCGGTGTGGCGGCTTATTACTTCCGGGTTTCGGAGATGGCAAGCCGAAAAATGAGATCCGGCCGGATTTTTTTGAAACCGGCCGGAAAATCAAACCCTTAAGCTTCGTCTTCGTCACCCGTGACGCCGATGAGGCCGGTCATGTCGTCATCGTCGTCGTCTTCGTCCTGCTCCAGGAACGTGTCGTCGTCGTCGCCGTCGATCTCCACGTCGTCGTCGCCGAGATCCGGCAGGTCGTCGCCGCCGGATGCATCCTCGTCGGCATCCTCGAGCGAGACGAGTTCGACTTCCGTGTTCTCCGTATCGACTTCGCTGACGTCCTCGTCCTCATCCTTTTCCAGGACGGCGGCCGCGGAAGTCTCCTCGAAGAAGGAGAGCGGGTAGGACTTGCCCGTATAGGGAGAAACGATCGGGTCGCGGTTCAGGTCGTAGAACTTCTTGCCCGTTTCCGGATCGATGCGTTTGGTTCCGAGTTCCGGTTTTGCCACTGTCAAAGCCTCTAAGGTGCCGTTCGTTTCCGGCGTGGCCGGGGTTCCGGCGCGTTGAAGGGGAAAATGATTAGCCGGTCCCCTTAATCGTCTTGCGCTATCCTGTCAAAGCCAAACTTCCGCATCGTCCGGCCCCGTCCTTTCCGGCGAATGTTTTTCGGCGGGATGATGACGCTTTAAATCGTTTATGATAGCAAGCCCGCGTTCTCCCGGGCGATCCCTGCCGGGGAGCCGTGGATATATAAGGAAGACGCCCATGTCGCACGGCGCCAGCGCACGGCCCGCAACCGCCCGCAAATCCTCCGGCCTTTCCGGAACCGTCCGCATCCCCGGCGACAAGTCGATCTCCCACCGCGCCTTCATGTTCGGCGGCCTTGCGAGCGGCCAGACGCGCATCACCGGCCTGCTCGAAGGCGAGGACGTCATCAATACGGGCAAGGCCATGCAGGCCATGGGCGCGAAGATCCGCAAGGAGGGCGACACCTGGATCATCGACGGCGTCGGCAACGGCGCGCTGCTGGCGCCGCAGGCGCCGCTCGATTTCGGCAATGCCGGCACCGGCTGCCGCCTGACGATGGGTCTCGTCGGCGTCTACGATTTCGACAGCACTTTCATCGGCGATGCTTCGCTCACCAAGCGCCCGATGGGCCGCGTGCTGAACCCGCTGCGCGAAATGGGCGTGCAGGTGACGTCCGCTGACGGAGATCGCCTGCCCGTCACCTTGCGCGGACCGAAGACGCCGACGCCGATCACCTATCGCGTGCCGATGGCCTCCGCCCAGGTGAAGTCCGCCGTCCTGCTCGCCGGCCTCAACACGCCCGGCATCACCACCGTCATCGAGCCGATCATGACGCGCGACCATACGGAAAAGATGCTGCAGGGTTTTGGCGCGAATCTCACCGTGGATACGGATGCCGACGGCGTGCGCACCATCCGGCTCGAAGGCCGCGGCAAGCTGACGGGCCAGGTCATCGACGTGCCGGGCGACCCGTCCTCGACGGCCTTCCCGCTGGTCGCGGCGCTGCTCGTGCCGGGCTCTGACGTGACCATCCTCAACGTGCTGATGAACCCGACCCGCACCGGCCTCATCCTGACGCTGCAGGAAATGGGCGCGGATATCGAGATCCTGAACGCGCGCCTTGCCGGTGGCGAGGACATGGCGGACCTGCGTGTCCGCTCCTCCGCGCTGAAGGGCGTGAACGTGCCGGAAGACCGCGCGCCGTCGATGATCGACGAATATCCGGTGCTCGCCGTCGCGGCCGCCTTCGCCGAAGGCACGACCGTCATGAACGGTCTGGAAGAGCTGCGCGTCAAGGAAAGCGACCGTCTCTCCGCCGTCGCCAATGGCCTCAAGCTGAACGGCGTCGATTGTGACGAGGGCGAAGCCTCGCTCGTCGTGCGCGGCCGCCCGGACGGCAAGGGCCTCGGCAATGCGTCGGGTGCGGCCGTTGCGACCTATCTCGACCACCGTATCGCCATGAGCTTCCTCGTCATGGGCCTCGTCTCGGAGAACCCGGTGACGGTGGACGACGCGACGATGATCGCCACCAGCTTCCCCGAATTCATGGACCTCATGACCGGCCTCGGCGCGAAGATCGAGCTTCACGACACGAAGGCCGCCTGATGACCTTCACCATCGCCATCGACGGTCCCGCCGCCGCCGGCAAGGGCACGCTCTCCCGCCGCATCGCGGAGGAATACGGCTTCCATCATCTCGATACGGGGCTGACCTACCGGGCAACGGCGAAGGCATTGCTGGATCGCGGCCTGCCGCTCGATGACGAGGCGGTGGCGGCCGATGTCGCGAAGCATCTCGATCTCGGCGGGCTCGACCGCTCCGTGCTGTCGGCCCATGCCATCGGCGAGGCGGCCTCGAAGATCGCGGTCATGCCTGCGGTGCGCCGGGCGCTGGTCGAGGCGCAGCGGGGCTTTGCGGCGCGCGAGCCGGGCACGGTGCTCGACGGGCGCGATATCGGCACGGTCGTCTGCCCGGATGCGCCGGTGAAGCTCTATGTCACGGCCTCCGCCGAAGTGCGCGCCAGGCGCCGCCACGACGAGATTATCGCCGGCGGCGGGGTGGCCGATTACGATACGATCCTCGACGATATCCGCCGCCGCGACGAGCGCGACATGGGCCGGGCGGACAGTCCGCTGAAGCCGGCTGACGATGCGCACTTGCTCGATACCTCGGAAATGAGTATAGAGGCGGCGTTTTCCGCTGCAAAGTCGTTCATCGACGCTGCGCTTAAGCACCAGTAACGCCAGGAAAAGTGCGCAAGCGGTTTTCCGTCCGGTGTTGCGAAACATAAGAACAAGGCCTGTCCCCGCGCCGGATTTGCTGCCCAAGGGTAGCGGATGGAGCCTCGTTCATCACCAACGCTAACCCCCGGCGCCCGTGCCATTGGCACACCAGGAGTTTCAATGTCTCAAGCAAACCCCACGCGCGAAGATTTCGCAGCCCTTCTGCAGGAATCCTTTGCCACGAACGATCTCGCCGAAGGCTATGTCGCCAAGGGCATCGTTACCGCGATCGAAAAGGACGTCGCCATCGTCGACGTCGGCCTCAAGGTTGAAGGTCGCGTTCCGCTGAAGGAATTCGGCGCCAAGTCCAAGGACGGCACGCTGAAGGTCGGTGACGAAGTCGAAGTCTATGTCGAGCGCATCGAAAACGCGCTTGGTGAAGCCGTTCTGTCGCGCGAAAAGGCTCGCCGCGAAGAGAGCTGGGCCAAGCTCGAAGTCAAGTTCGAAGCCGGCGAGCGCGTCGAAGGCGTCATCTTCAACCAGGTCAAGGGTGGCTTCACCGTCGATCTCGACGGCGCCGTCGCCTTCCTGCCGCGTTCGCAGGTCGACATCCGTCCGATCCGCGACGTCACGCCGCTCATGCACAACCCGCAGCCCTTCGAAATCCTCAAGATGGACAAGCGCCGCGGCAACATCGTCGTTTCGCGCCGCACGGTTCTCGAAGAGTCGCGCGCCGAGCAGCGTTCTGAAATCGTCCAGAACCTCGAAGAAGGCCAGGTTGTCGATGGCGTCGTCAAGAACATCACCGATTACGGTGCGTTCGTCGACCTCGGCGGCATCGACGGCCTGCTGCACGTCACCGACATGGCCTGGCGCCGCGTCAACCATCCGTCGGAGATCCTGTCCATCGGCCAGCAGGTCAAGGTTCAGATCATCCGCATCAACCAGGAAACCCACCGCATCTCGCTCGGCATGAAGCAGCTCGAGTCGGATCCGTGGGATGGCATCGGCACGAAGTACCCGGTCGGCAAGAAGATCTCCGGCACCGTCACGAACATCACCGACTACGGTGCGTTCGTCGAGCTGGAGCCGGGCATCGAAGGCCTGATCCACATCTCCGAAATGTCCTGGACCAAGAAGAACGTGCACCCCGGCAAGATCCTGTCCACGAGCCAGGAAGTCGACGTCGTCGTTCTCGAAGTCGACCCGACGAAGCGCCGCATCTCGCTCGGTCTCAAGCAGACCCTCGAGAACCCGTGGCAGGCCTTCGCGCACAGCCACCCGGCTGGCACGGAAGTCGAAGGCGAAGTCAAGAACAAGACCGAATTCGGCCTGTTCATCGGCCTCGACGGCGACGTGGACGGCATGGTGCACCTCTCCGACCTCGACTGGAACCGTCCGGGCGAGCAGGTCATCGAGGAGTTCAACAAGGGCGACGTCGTCAAGGCTGTCGTTCTCGATGTGGACGTCGACAAGGAGCGCATCTCGCTCGGCATCAAGCAGCTCGGCCGCGATGCGGTCGGCGAAGCTGCCGCTTCGGGTGACCTCCGCAAGAACGCCGTCGTTTCGGCTGAAGTCATCGCGGTCAACGATGGCGGCATCGAAGTGAGGCTCGTCAACCACGAGGACATCACCGCGTTCATCCGTCGCGGCGACCTGTCGCGTGACCGTGACGAACAGCGTCCGGAGCGTTTCTCGGTCGGCCAGACCGTCGACGCCCGCGTCCTGAACTTCTCGAAGAAGGATCGCAAGATCCAGCTTTCGATCAAGGCGCTGGAAATCGCCGAAGAGAAGGAAGCCGTCGCACAGTTCGGTTCGTCCGACTCGGGCGCTTCGCTCGGCGACATCCTCGGCGCGGCTCTGAAGAACCGCAACAACGCCGAGTAAGCCTCGCTTACGAAACAAAAGGCCCGCGGAGAGCAATCTCCGCGGGCTTTTTCTTTGGGGAATCGGTCAGGTCCAGTAGTCGCCGAGCTTCTGGTAGAAGACGAGGCCCGGTTCCATTACGCCGACCATGTCGGCCGTCTTCTCGCGCCGGCGCGCCATGTCGGGGCTCTCGGGCTCCTCGCCCGGCGGCTCGCCCTCGGCCTGCGCCTGTTCCTCGCCGGTCCCGTCGCCCGCATCCTCCGGGTTCTGCTCGTCCGCCTCGTCCTCATCGGCCTGGTGCGGCTCCGGCCATTCGACATTTTCCTCCGCCGGCAGGTAGGGCACGAAGGCGAGCGGCACGCCGTCGCGAAGCACCGGTGCCGCGAGCAGCCGTTCGGTCGCCGCATCGGCGAGGATCGCGGAGGGCACCGCCTCGCGGGCCGGTGGCATGGGCGCGGGCCTGTCCGGTTCCGGCGCGGCGCGCGGCTGTGCTGTCGCTTCGGGCTGTGCCTTGCCTGGCTTGGCGCCGTCTTCTGCCTGCTCGCGGACGATCTGGGCAAGTTCCTGTTCGATCTGTGCACCCAGCGGGCGTTCGAGCAGCGCCCGCAGGAAGGTGGCTTCCTCCGGCGAGAGGCTTTCCATGAGATGCGCCACCGCCTGCATCAGCACTTCCGGGGAGACGTCCCGCGCAATCGCCTGCATCCCGCGGGCAAGTGCCTGGCCGGCGGTGTGGGCGGTCTGCGCCCGGGCGGGCGCCGTCTCGCGCCGGGCCGTGTCCACGTCCTCGACGCTGCCCTGGTGGCGAAGCGCCGCTGCCGCGGTGTCCACCGGCTGCCCGTCCTGCGGCTTTGCAGCGGGCAGGCGGGGCTCCGGCCGGGATGCGCCGCCGGCGGCAATGGAGGCGCGGTTCGTGCCTGCGGGCATGGGTTCGCCGGCCTCGGCCTCGGCTGCATCGGCGGTCGCCGCGCGTGTCCTGCCGCTGCCGTCGAGATCGAAGATGCGCTTCAGCGCCGTCTGGAGCGCACGGACGTCGCCGGGCGTCTGTCCCGCTTGCGCGGTGTGCTGCGCGCCGTGACGGCCGACGGCGGCGATCTGCTGGGCATTGAGGCCGACGGGCTTTTGCTGGCGCTCCGTGCCGGCTGCCGGCAGGTCCTCGGCCGGCAGGCTCGTCGCCAGGAGGCTGGCGAGTTTCTGGGCCGCCGGCCCGTTCGGATCGCGCACGATCTCGACGAGGCTGCGCGTCGGCATGGCCGAGAGCACGGTGCCGACCAGCTTCTCGACGCTGGGGCGAAGCTCCGGCGGCAGCCGGCTGACGATGTCGGCAAATTTACGGGCGCTTTCGCCCTCGCGGCCCGGCAGGGTTTTCAGGGCGGCAAGCAGTGTTTCGAGGAGGTCGCGGCCAGGATTCGGCTCTGCGGTACGCGGCATGTGCTTCAGCATCGTCTCGATGAGACGGAGCAGCACCTCGGCCCGCAGATTGGCGAGCGCGGCGGCAGAGAGCACCGGCCTGACGGCGGCATCGGCCGAACCGCCCGCCGGGAGGGCGGGGGAGGGCTGCGTCACGCCGGTCGTTCGTGCCACATGCGGCAGCATGCCTGTCTCCTGTTCGCCATTGCCGATGCCATCCGCATCGCCGGGCCTGCCAATGTTCCATCGTTCGTCGGATGGCGCATCATGCGCGACGCTGCGAGGTGATGAGCTTACGGCCCGGCTGGCCGGGCATGCATGCGTGAGGCGGCGGGTAGGGCCGCCGACGGGACCGGTCGCAAACCCCGGGACACCCGACAGTCTTCTGCCTGTAACAAATGCCATTTTATGGTTAACGAATTGCTAATACGCGCGAAAAGGCTTCGCACATGCAGCATATCCGGCCGATCTTGCCGTCGCGACGGCCCTTGCCCCTTATGCTCGGCTCGCGTAAATCTTGCCGGCATGGTCGTTTCGGGCGGCGGATGCGGCGGAGACCCTTGATGAACCTCACCAACCTCATCCTCAATACGGACAGCTACAAGCTGAGCCACTACCTGCAATATCCGCCGGAAACGCACGCGATTTCCTCCTATATCGAGGCGCGCGGCCATTCCGACCGCGCGGAAGTGCTGTTCTTCGGCCTCCAGATGTTCCTCAAGGAATATCTGTCCAGGCCGGTGACGATGAAGGACATCGACGAGGCCGAGGGGATCGTGACGGCGCATGGCCTGCCGTTCAACCGCGAAGGCTGGACGCATATCGTGCAGCGGCACGGCGGCTACCTGCCGCTCCTCATCGAGGCGCTGCCGGAAGGCACGCTGGTGCGCCGCGGCGTGCCGGTCGCCCAGGTGGTCAACACGGACCCGGCCTGCTTCTGGCTGACCTCCTATATCGAGACGGCGCTGTTGCGCGCCATCTGGTATCCGAGCACGGTCGCCTCGAATTCGCGCAAGGTGAAGCAGGTCATCCAGCCGATCCTGGAGAAGACCTGTGACGACCCGGCCGCCGTCCTGCCCTTCCGCCTGCACGATTTCGGCGCGCGCGGAACGACGAGCTTCGAGCAGGCGGGCATCGGCGGGGCGGCCCATCTCGTCAATTTCATGGGCACGGACACCGTGACCGGCGTGCTCTACGCCCGCCGCTACTACGGCGCGGACATGGCCGGCTTCTCGATCCCGGCGTCCGAGCATTCCACGATGACCTCCTGGGGCCAGGACCGCGAGGCGGACGCGTACGGCAACATGATCGACCGGTTCGGCGGCAAGGGCCTCTATGCCGTCGTCTCCGACAGCTACGACATCAACAATGCCGTCTCTGAAATCTGGGGCAAGCAGCTCAAGGACCGCGTGCAGGCCGCCGGCGGCACGCTCGTCGTCCGGCCGGACAGCGGTGATCCCGTGGAAACGCCGGTGCAGGTGGTGCGCCAGCTCGCCTATGCCTTCGGCACCCATCTCAACGGCAAGGGATACAAGGTGCTCGACGACAGCGTGCGCGTCATCCAGGGCGACGGCATCTCGTCGGCCGACATCGGCCTCATTCTCGGCCGCCTGGAAGCCTTCGGCTTCTCGGCGGAGAACATCGCCTTCGGCATGGGCGCGGGGCTCCTGCAGCGCGTCAACCGCGATACCTATTCCTTCGCCATGAAGGCGAATGCCCGGCAGGATGCCGCCGGCGCCTGGCACGACGTCTACAAGCGCCCGGCGACGATGAACCTCAAGGCCTCCAAGGCCGGCCGCCAGGCGGTGGTCGAAAACTATATCGGCCTCGAGGCGGCGCGCGTCGACCAGCTTGCCGGCCGGCAGAACCTGCTGCAGCCGGTCTGGCGCGACGGCAGGCTGCTCGTCGACTGGTCGTTCGACGAGGTGCGCGCCCGCGCCGCCTGAACCCCTTGCGATCGGCCAACCGCCGCTCCATCTTTGCTCCATGACGGGAGACAGGAGATGACGGTTCGTCCGCCGCAGGCGCTCGCTCCTTCCTTCTCGAAGGAAACGGGCCTCAATATCCTCGAATATGAACTGATGTCCGAGCGGGCGGATTCGCTCGGCCGGCACGGGCTGAAGGTGGAAAAGGCGCTGGCGCTGCTTGCCGAGCGCCTCGCCGCCGGCTGCGGCGAGACCGAGCGGGAAGACCTCCTCGACGACGCGGCCGACAAGGTCTGGGCCTTCTTCATCCAGCGGGAAATGTGCGGCCTGCGCAGCCAGAAGGATGCGGTCCGCCGCTACGGCATCCCGCCGGCGGTCATCGCGCGGCTCGGTATCGTGCGGCGCAAGCCGTAGAACAGTTCCGGCAGCCGTGCGAAACGCCCCGGTCTTCAGGCGAAGAGCTGGCGCGTGATGAGGTCGTAGACACCGTTGTCGTCGACGCGCAGGGCGAAGATCTCCTTCTTCGCCTCTTCCTGTTCCTGCCGTTCGCGGGCGCCGGCCGCATCGAGATTGCGCACCGCTTCGCCGCTGGTCCCGGCCGTCGCGTCGGTGCTGCCCTCGTGTGACTGGTCCGGCTTGCTTCCCGTCTTCCTTGCGACCTCCGTCGCCTCGGCGCCGGCTGCAAGCAACTGGATCGTGTCGAGCACCTCGCCGGCGGTCTTGCCGTCGGCCTTGTCCTTGACGGCGGCTTCGTGGGCGCGGCCCACGGCGTCCTGGAGCTTTTCGACATCCTCGAGCTTCCGGCCCGCTTCGAGCTTGCCGATCGTCTCCTCGCGCTCCCTGCGCGTTTCGGCGTCCTCCACGCGTGTCGGATCGCGCCGGGTCCGGTCGAGCTTCAGTTCCTCCAGCGACTTCGGGTTCGCCGCATCCTCCAGGCGGGCGAGCACCTTGCGCATTTCCGGCGTCAGCGCCTTTTCCGCATCGGCCTTGTCGGCGAGCGCGTCCTTCACGCGCTGCGCTTCCGGGCCGTAGGGGTCGCGGATCGCGGCGACGAGATCGCGTGCCTTGAGGCCGAGGTCGGAGAGGCCAGACGTCTTTTCCAGCGTCGCGACATCGGCCGGCAATTCGCCGCGCTGGCGCGTGAGCATGGCGGAAAGGCGCTGCTGGAAATCGGCGTCCGCCTCGTCCTCGCCCTGCGTCACGCCCGTCGTCAGCGCAAGGCGGGCGACGAGGCTGGCCGCCGCGTCGTCCGAGCCGCCGCTCATCGCCTGCTTGACGGCGGAAAGCGTCGTGCCGAGCGTGAGCAGCGTGACGCCCGCGGTGCTGTCGCTTGCCGGCCGTGCCACGCTGTCGATGAGGGTGAGCTTGTCGGCGAGGCGCTGGGCGAAGGCGCGGCTGGATTCGCCATCCTGCTGGCTGACGCCGAGCATGTCGCTGAAACGGGAGATCAGCTTGGCGAGCGTATCCCCGCCGCCGGCATTGCTGCCGAAGAAATGCTCGTTGATGCGGGTATTCGCCTTGCGCGCGGCGTCGTCCGGGCGAAGCTGCGCCTGCCCGGGCATGTCGTCCTTCTTCTGGCCGTTCGCCTTCTCCGCCTCTTCGCGGCGGCGATCCTCGATCGTCTCGACGATCGACTGCATGGCCGAGACGGCGGCGGTGGACCGCGCGCTTTCAAGGGGTGTCAACATGGCAATCTCCGGTCTTGCCGGAGAATACCGCCGGGGCCGTTAACCGGGCGTTAAGCCTGTGCCTGCCGGATTTGACGGTGCCTTCGGCGGCTGCGGCCGGCAGACGATCGTCACGAGCACGAAGCTGACATAGAGCAGCAGATACCACGAGCCGAGCTTGGTGAAGGGCACCATGTGCCATGTCTGCTGGCCCGGATAGAGCCAGACACCCGTCGCCGTGCCGATGTTCTCCGCGATCCAGAGGAAGATGCTGGTGAGGAAGGCGGCCACCACCAGCGGCATCCAGCGCGGCTTTTGCTCCACGGTATAATGGATGCGCACGCGCCCGAAGAGCAGCACAGTCGCCGCAAAGAGGACGAGGCGGATGTCGGGAAGGAAGTGGTGCATGTAGAAGTTGGCATAGATCGCGGCCGCCAGCAGCGCCGTCGTCCAGAACGGCGGATAGTGCGTGAAGCGCATGTCGAAGATGCGGATGGCACGCGCCATGTAGCTGCCGACGGAGGCGTACATGAAGCCGGAAAAGAGCGGCACGCCGGCGATGCGGATGACGGCCTCCTCCGGATAGGCCCAGGAGCCCATATGCACCTTGAAGATCTCCATCGCGGTGCCGACGAGGTGGTAGATCAGGATGACCTTCGCTTCCTCGAAGGTCTCCATCTTCAGCGCCAGGAACGTCACCTGGATGACGAGCGCCATCGCGAACAGCGCGTCGTAGCGATGGATCGGCCAGTCCGGCTGCCAGGCCAGCTTGGTGAGGATGATGAGGCCGAGCATGAGCCCGCCGAAGAGGCAGGCCCAGGCCTGCTTCAGGCCGAACAGGATGAATTCCGCAAGACCGGGGGGAAGCGTTTCCAGCCGGGCGCGGATCAGCCGGCGAAGCGGCTCCAGCGTCGGTCCGGTCTGGTGTTGCCGGCCGTTCTCCACGGGAAGGCTCAGCTATGGGCGAAGATGTCGGTCTCTTCCCAGCCGAGAAGGTCGAGCTTGGCGCGCGTCGGCAGGAAGGCAAAGCAGGCTTCGGCATGGTCGAGCCGGCCGTCGCGCACGAGGCGGGCCATGAGCTTGTCGCGCAGGGCGTGCAGATGCAGGACGTCCGAGGCGGCATATTCGAGCTGCGCCGGCGAGAGGGTCTCCGCCGCCCAGTCCGAGGACTGCTGCTGCTTGGAAATGTCGACCTCGAGCATTTCCTTGAGATTGTCCTTGAGGCCGTGCCGGTCGGTATAGGTCCGCGTCAGGCGCGAGGCGATCTTGGTGCAGAAGACCGGCGTGGTGGTGACGCCGAAGGTGTGGAACAGCACGGCGATGTCGAAGCGGCCGTAGTGGAAGATCTTCTGGCGGGCCGGGTCCGCCAGCATGGCGGTAAGGTTCGGCGCGTCCTTCTGGCCGGC
This sequence comes from Shinella sp. PSBB067, assembly GCF_016839145.1. NCBI lineage: Bacteria > Pseudomonadati > Pseudomonadota > Alphaproteobacteria > Hyphomicrobiales > Rhizobiaceae > Shinella > Shinella sp. PSBB067. Next base: position 4,476,826 of record NZ_CP069303.1, read on the forward strand.
GGCGATGCGGATCACGTCGGCGGTGCCGTCGCCCGGCGAAAGCTGCACGACGCAGAGCCGGTCGCGGCGCGGGATCAGGCCGAGCGTCTCGGTGTCGATGGCGATCGCGCCGGTATAGCGGGCAGCGTCCGCCGCCGGGATGTCGCCTTCGTGATACCGGATTGCACTTGCCATGAAAAACCCCATCTAAGCTGTCTGAACGTTTGCAGGCCTATAGCGCATGTTTCCGGCCTGCGGTACTTCTTTGTGGAATGCGGAAGGCCGGCCCCGGCCGGGAAAGACGATGAAGACACGAGCCATCCTCGCCGTTCTGGCGATCCTGCTGTCCGCGCCTGCCGGGCAGGCGCAGGCGTTCAAGGATCTTCCCGGCGTCGTTCCTTCCGATGCCACGGAGGAATACAGCAACAGGAATGACGCGAACTGCACGCTGAGCGTGGAGGTACCGCGCAGCACCAGCTCCCGCTGGATGCCGCGCGATGTCTATGTCTGCGAGAAGAACGGCATAAAGTCGAGCAGCACGCGCCCGCCGCCGTCGAGCATACGCGCCCTGCGCGGCCTGAACTGGTAGCGGCAGGGCGCTGCCCGGTCAGGCCCGCTTGATGACCTTGATGAGGACGAGCAGGATCACGGCGCCGATCGTGGAATGGATGATGGCGGCGACGATGCCGGTGCCGAGGCTGACGCCGAGGGCCGGGAAGAGATAGCCGGCGATGAAGGCGCCGACGATGCCGACCACGATATTGCCGATGAGCCCGAAGCCGAAGCCCGAGACGATGAGGCCCGCAAGCCAGCCGGCAATCGCACCGACGATGAGGAAAACCAGAATACTTTCAATGCCCATGATGTGCTCCCTATGACAGTCTCATTCTGTCGCCAGCAGAATGTGGCAGGCGGCCCGGGGAAAGCAAGAGGGCATGTGACGGTTGTCCCGCGCGATACGCTCAGAAAACCCGCGCCTTGACCGGCGCACGCCCCGCATCGATCCCCATGAGAAGACAGATGGCCGCAAGCGTTGCAGCGGCGATCACGGTGGCACCCAGTCCCAGAACAATCATTGCCCGTTCCTCCTGACATCATCGTCAGTCAGGACCGCTCTACGCGCGCGAGCTTGCCCGTGGCTTGCGCAACGTCAGGCAGTGTTAATTTCGCCGAGGCCCGAAGCAGGCTATGAATTATTAACCTTCAGGCAAGGAATTAACCATAAACATGGCTTTACACGTCGGAATGGGAAATTCGCCGTTTCTCACCCAGGCATGACGCCGAACCGCCGTACCGGAACCGAGCCGGTATTCGATTTTCACCGAATTTGATCATGGATCGTCGGGTAGCGCCGCAGGCCGCCTTGCCGGCAGCGTGCCGGCCGTGAGCACGGTTCCGCGAGCCGTCTCCGCCATGTGAGGATTCGCTCGGCTGCCGGAGGGCGGCCGGGGCATCGTGGTTTGGGAGCATAGTGGTGCAGGAAATGCCGGCAGAACAGGCTCGAACGGGACAGGCGGCCAGCCTGCGCGACCGTTTGCGCTTTGCCGGCGTGGAGAGCGCCGAGGGCGAACTGCTCCGCCGCCACCGCCAGACGCTCGAGCGGCATGTCGAAACGGCGCTCCGTGACCTCTTCCAGCGTTTCCAGACCTTTCCCGATGCCGCCCGCCACTTCCAGAGCGAGCGCCAGATCGACCGCCTGCACGACCTCCAGAGCTCCCACTGGAGCGTGCTGACCGACGCCCGGTTCGACGCCCTCTATGCCGAACGCGTCAAGGTGCTCGCCGACAGCGAAAGCCAGATGGGCCTCGACCCGCGCTGGCGCATCGCCGGCCATTCGGTCGTCCTGGAGACGGTCGTCACCGGCCTCATCGAGGAATACTGGCCGAAATCCATCCTGCCCGGCGCCGGCAAGGCCCGCCGCAAGGAACTGACGGACCTCGTCTCGGCCTTCCTGCGCACCGCCATGGTCGATGCGGAGATCGGCGTCTCGCTGCGTTTCAACGAATTGCGCCATGCGCACAGCCGCGCGCTCGGCGAGCAGCGCAGGGAAGACCGCGCCGAGCTCGACCGCGTCTTCGGCGAGACCATCCGCAGCCTCGCGCAGCTCGATTTCTCCGCCCGCGTTTCCGGCGAGATGCCGGAAGCCTGGCAGGAGCTTGCCGAGACGCTGAACGGCGCGCTAAACGAAATCCAGTCGCGCCTCACCTCCGCCGCCGACCGTGCGGGCGAGAGCGACCGGCTCGTCTCGACGCTGGCCTCCGGCGCGGACACGTTGTCGGCCCGCTCCGCCGAGCAATCCGCGCACCTCCTCGAAACGGCCAACGCGCTCGGCGCCATCGTCGAGCGCGTGCGCCATACGCTCGGTGAGACGCGCAAGGCGCAGGGCGCGGCCGCGTCGACCCGGCAGTCGGTCGCGCTCAGCGGCTCCATCGTCGGCGAAGCCATGTCGGCCATGGCGGATATCGAGGCATCGGCGGAAAAAATCGGCCAGATCATCGGCGTCATCGACGAGATCGCCTTCCAGACCAACCTGCTCGCGCTCAATGCCGGCATCGAGGCCGCTCGCGCCGGCGACAGCGGCCGCGGCTTTGCGGTCGTTGCGCAGGAAGTGCGCGCGCTCGCCCAGCGCTCCGCCGATGCCGCACGCGAAATCAAGCAGCTCGTGACGGGCACCAAGGCGCAGGTGGAAACCGGCGTCGAGCATGTCCACCGCACCCAGGATGCGATCGGCGACATCGTGCGCCAGGTCGAGGGCATCAACGAGGCCATCACCGGCATCGTCCAGGAAAGCGCCGTCGATGCCGAGGGGCTGGATGGCGTGACGGCCGACATCGGCCGCGCCGGCCGCGCGCTGGAGGCGGACGCCGCCGATGCCGGCCGTATCGGCACGATGGGCGGGGACCTCCACACCGTGATCCTGGAACTCGGCCGCACGATCCGCGAATTCCGCGTCTCGGCGCGGCAGGAAACGCGTGCCGCCCGGCCGGCGCCGCGCACCTTGCCCGAGCGCCCGCAGGCGCCGTCCTCTCCCCTCGACTTCCTGACGGCGCGCAGTGCGGGGCTGGGAGGCTGAGATGGGGACGAGACGGCCCCGGCACTGGTTCTCGACCGCGCGCAGCCGGCTTGCGGACGGAAGCCCGCCCCCCGCCACGAAGACGACTTTGGACAGACGCAGACAAGGAACACGGTAATGGCGAGCAAGAAAGCCGCTCAGAAAAGTCTAAGCCTTGCCCCCGTCCTCGACCTCAACGAGGCGACGGCGCTGCACAAGCAGCTCATGGGCCTCAAGGGCAATCCGCTCGTCATCGACGCCTCGGCGGTCGAGCGGGTCGGGGCGCTCTGTGCCCAGGTCCTGATGGCGGGCGCCAAGAGCTGGGAGGAGGACAGGCAGCCCTTCACCTTCGGCAAGGTTTCCGACCCTTTCATGAAGACAATGCAACTCATCGGCGTGAACATCGATCACTTGCTGGCACAGGAGGCTAGGCAATGAAGAAAAAAGTCCTGACCGTGGATGATTCCCGGACGATCCGGAACATGCTTCTGGTCACCCTCAACAATGCGGGCTTCGAGACCATCCAGGCCGAAGACGGCATCGAGGGCCTCGAAGTCCTGGAAAACGCCAATCCCGATGTCATCGTCACCGACATCAACATGCCGCGCCTCGACGGCTTCGGCTTCATCGAGGGCGTGCGCCGGAACGAAAAATACCGCGCGATCCCGATCCTCGTCCTGACCACCGAGAGCGATGCGGAAAAGAAGAACCGCGCCCGCCAGGCCGGTGCGACCGGCTGGATCGTCAAGCCCTTCGATCCGACCAAGCTGATCGATGCAATCGAGCGCGTAACCGCCTAATCCAGGATTTTCCGCGATGGATATGAACGAAATCAAGGAGATATTCTTCCAGGAATGCGAGGAGCAGCTCGCCGAACTGGAAACCGGTCTCTTGAAGCTGAATGACGGGGATCGCGACCCGGAGACGGTCAATGCCGTGTTCCGCGCCGTTCACTCGATCAAGGGCGGTGCCGGTGCATTCGGCCTCGACGATCTCGTCTCCTTCGCCCATGTGTTCGAGACGACACTGGATTGCGTTCGATCCAACAAGCTGGAGCCCGCCCCGGACGTCCTGAAGGTCATGCTGAAATCCGCCGACGTCCTGGCGGACCTCACCAACGCGGCGCGCGACGGCGGCTGCGTCGACGAGGCGCGCAGCCGCACCCTGATCCGCGAGCTGGAAGCGCTCGCGCAGGGCCAGCCGCCGGCTGCCGCCGAAGCGCCCGCACCCAAGGCGGCCGCGCCCGTGCCCGTCGTCGAAAAGCCGGCGGTGAACGAGGAGGGCTTCCAGCCGATCCCGTTCTCCTTTGGCGATTTCGATGAAGAGCCGGCCGGCCACTACGTTCCGACCGTCCAGATCGACTTCAAGCCGAAGAAGGACCTCTACGCCAAGGGCAACGAAGCGGTCCTCCTGCTGCGCGACGTTTCCCGCCTCGGCGAAGTGAGCGTCTATTGCGACATGGACGCCCTGCCGACCCTCGACAAGATGAACCCGGAGGAAGCCTATTTCTCCTGGAAGATCTCGGTCACGACCGACAAGGGCGAGGACGGCGTGCGCTCCGCCTTCGAATTCGCCGAATGGGACTGCGACCTCGACATCCGCACGATCGAGGAAGAGGTGGCCGGCGAGGCTCCGGATGCGGAAGAGCCGCCGATGCAGGCGGTTCCGTTCGACCTTTCCCTGCTCGACGATGCCGCGCCCGCCGCAGGTGACGAAGAGCCGGCCGCCGTTGAAAGCGATGCCGATGCTGCCGCCGCCGTCGCCGCTGCCGAAGCGGCCACGAAGATCGCGCAGGTCGCAAGCCGCGCCGCCGAGAACGCCAAGGCCGCCGCGTCGGCCGCCAGCGCCGCGCAGGCAAACCAGGCCGCCGCCGGCCAGACCATCCGCGTCGATCTCGACCGTGTCGACCGCCTGATCAACCTCGTCGGCGAACTCGTCATCAACCAGGCGATGCTCTCGCAGAGCGTGGTGGAAAACGACAACAACGGCACGTCCTCCATCAACATGGGTCTGGAAGAGTTGCAGCAGCTCACCCGCGAGATCCAGGATTCGGTGATGGCGATCCGCGCGCAGCCGGTCAAGCCGGTCTTCCAGCGCATGGCCCGCACGGTCCGTGAAATCGCCGACGTCACCGGCAAGTCGGTCCGCCTCATCACGGAAGGCGAGAACACCGAAGTCGACAAGACCGTCATCGACAAGCTCGCCGAGCCGCTGACGCACATGATCCGCAACGCGGTCGACCACGGCCTCGAAATGCCGGAGAAGCGCGAAGCCCTCGGCAAGAACCCGGAAGGCACGGTCCGCCTGACGGCCAAGCACCGCTCCGGCCGCATCGTCATCGAGCTCGCCGACGACGGCGCCGGCATCAACCGCGAGAAGGTGCGCCAGAAGGCCATCGACAACGACCTGATCGCGGCCGATGCGAACCTGTCGGACGAGGAGATCGACAACCTGATCTTCCACGCCGGCTTCTCCACCGCCGACAAGGTCTCGGACCTGTCCGGCCGCGGCGTCGGCATGGACGTCGTCAAGCGCTCGATCCAGGCGCTCGGCGGGCGCATCTCGATCTCGTCGAAGCCCGGGCACGGTTCCGTCTTCACCATGAGCCTGCCCCTGACGCTCGCCGTCCTCGACGGCATGGTGGTCACGGTCGCCGGCCAGACGCTCGTCGTGCCGCTGACGGCTATCGTCGAGACGCTGCAACCGGAAGCTTCCGCCATCCATTCCTTCGGCGCCTCGCAGCGGCTCATCTCGATCCGCAACTCGTTCTGCCCGCTGGTGGATGTCGGCCGGATCCTCAACTTCCGCGCCACGCAGGCCAACCCGATCGAGGGCGTCGCGCTCCTCGTCGAATCGGAAGGCGGCGGCCAGCGCGCCCTGATGGTCGATGCCATCCAGGGCCAGCGCCAGGTCGTCATCAAGAGCCTGGAGGCCAACTACACGCACGTTCCGGGCATCGCGGCCGCCACCATCCTCGGCGACGGGCGCGTCGCCCTCATCCTGGACGTCGATGCGGTCGTCGCCGCCTCGCGCGGCCAGTCCCTGAAACAAGACATCTCGCTTGCTGCCACCGGTTAAGCCATGACGAATGCGGTCAAGACTCTCACCCATGGACGCGAACTGATCGCCTTCCGGATCGGCGACCAGGAGTTCTGCGTGAACATCATGTCGGTCAGGGAAATCCGCGGATGGACCCAGGCGACGCCGATGCCGCATGCGCCCGCCTACGTGCTCGGCGTGATCAACCTGCGCGGCGTCGTCCTGCCGATCGTCGACATGTCGCTGCGTCTCGGCATGAAGCCGGCCGAGCCGACGGTGCGCCACGTCATCATCGTCGCCCAGGTCGGGCCGAAGGTGGTGGGCCTGCTGGTCGACGCCGTTTCCGACATCCTGACCGTGACCGACGACAACATGCAGCCGACGCCCGACATCGCCAATGAATCGGAAAAGGCCTATGCGCGCGGCATCCTCGCCATCGAGCGCCGCATGATCTGCCTCATCGAGCTGGGTGCCCTGTTCCCGCATACCGAAAGCGAAGCCGCATGACCTATTCCCCGGCCATCGATGTCAGACAGTCCCCGGACGAGTGCCTGGCGAGCGGCGAATACCCGCTGACGCGCCGGGACCTCACCGAGATCGCGGCGATGATCTATGCGGATGCGGGCATCTACCTCAACGAGACCAAGGCCTCGCTCGTCTATTCCCGCCTGTCCAAGCATATCCGCCAGCTCGGCCTCAAGGGCTTCAGGGACTATTGCGCGCTCGTCTCCTCGCCGGCCGGCGCCGCCGCGCGCAGGGAGATGCTGTCGCACCTGACGACGAACTTCACGCGCTTCTTCCGCGAGAACCATCACTTCGACCACCTGCGCACCGATGTCCTGCCGGAGCTTCTGGCCCGCGCGCGCAACGGCGGGCGCGTGCGCATCTGGTCGGCCGCCTGTTCCGATGGGCAGGAGCCCTATTCCATCGCGCTCACCGTGCTGTCGCTGATGCCGAACGTCGCCGACCTCGACTTCCGCATCCTGGCGACCGACATCGACCCGAAGATCCTCGCGATCGCCCGCAGCGGTGCCTATGACGCGACGGCGCTGGAGACCGTCAGCCCCGCCATGCGCAAGCAGTTCTTCCGCGAGACGGAGGCCGGCGGCCGGCAGAAATGGCAGATCGACGACCGGGTGAAGCGGCTCATCACCTTCAACGAACTGAACCTGATGGCCCAGTGGCCGTTCAAGGGTCCGTTCGACGTCATCTTCTGCCGCAACGTCGTCATCTATTTCGACGAGCCGACGCAGACGCGGATCTGGTCGCGCTTTGCCGGCATGCTGGCCGACAACGGTCATCTCTATATCGGCCATTCCGAGCGCGTCTCGGGCGAGGCGAAGAACCAGTTCGACAATATCGGCATCACCACCTACCGCTACACCGGCAAGTACAGGAGGGGCGCATGATGGCACCTGCGCGCGTCCTCGTCGTCGATGACTCGGCGACCATGCGCGGCCTGATCACGGCCGTGCTCAATGCCGATCCGGAGGTGGAGGTCGTCGGGCAGGCGGGCGACGCCATGGAAGCCCGCAACGCGATCAAGCAGCTCAACCCCGATGTCGTGACGCTCGACATCGAGATGCCGAACATGAACGGCCTCGAATTCCTCGACAAGATCATGAAGCTCCGGCCGATGCCGGTCATCATGGTCTCGACCCTGACCCAGCGCGGTGCCGAAGCCTCGCTGATGGCGCTGGAGATCGGCGCCTTCGATTGCGTCGGCAAGCCGCAGCCGGGCGATATCCGCCCCTTCGGCGACCTCGTCGAGAAGGTGAAGGCCGCCGCCCGCTCGCAGCGCCGCCATGTCCGCGCGGACGTGCCGGCGCCGGTGCCAGCCGCCGCCAGCGTCCATCCCGTCACAGGCTACCGGCCCGGCCGCAGGGTCATCGCCATCGGGGCGTCGACGGGCGGGGTGGAGGCGCTGATCACGGTGCTCCAGAAATTCCCGGTCAACTGCCCGCCGACGGTCATCACGCAGCACATGCCGTCGACCTTCACCAGGAGCTTCGCCGAGCGGCTGAACCGCCTGTGCGCGCCGGTGGTGGAGGAGGCGACGGACGGCGCGCGCCTGGAGATCGGCAAGATCTACCTTGCGCCCGGCGGCGAGCGTCACTTGCAGGTTTCCAGCCCGAACGCACCCTGCTGCCGGCTGGTGGAACGGGATCCGGTTAACGGCCATCGCCCCTCGGTGGATGTGCTGTTCGATTCGGTGGCGGAACTGGCCGGGCGCAACGCCGTCGGCGTCATCCTGACCGGCATGGGCCGGGACGGGGCGGCGGGTTTGCTGAAAATGCGCCATGCAGGGGCGCGGACAATCGGCCAGAACGAAAAAACCTGCATCGTATATGGAATGCCGAGAGTGGCTTTCGAGCTGGGTGCCGTCGAGCATCAGTTTCCGCTCTCCTCCATAGGGGAGGAAATCTTGAAGATCACTGCGGCCCGTAGAGAAGGGAGCGAATAATGTCTATCGCTGAAAAAATCAAAGTACTCATCGTCGACGACCAGGTGACGAGCCGCCTGCTGCTGGGCGATGCCCTCCAGCAGCTCGGCTTCAAGCAGATCACCGCGGCCGGCGACGGCGCGCAGGGCATGGCCATCATGACCCAGCAGCCGCACCACCTCGTCATCTCCGACTTCAACATGCCGAAGATGGACGGCATCGAGTTCCTTCAGGCGGTTCGGTCCAACCCGAACACCAAGAAGGCGGCCTTCATCATCCTGACGGCCCAGGGCGACCGCGCGCTGGTGCAGAAGGCGGCGGCGCTCGGCGCCAACAACGTGCTGGCCAAGCCCTTCACCATCGAGAAGATGCGGGCGGCCATCGAGGCCGTGTTCGGGGCATTGAAATGATCGCAGACGCCGGGGCGCGCCGCGTCCATGTCATTCAGGGCGAATACAAGGTCGTCAACGACCCGAATGTGGTGCTCACCACCATTCTCGGCTCGTGCGTGGCCGCCTGCATGCGCGACCCGGTCATTGGCGTCGGTGGCATGAACCACTTCCTGCTGCCGGGCTCCGCCGAGGCCATGGCTTCTGGCGGCGACGCCACGCGCTATGGCGTGCATCTGATGGAGCTTCTGATCAACGGCCTCCTGAAGCAGGGCGCGCGCCGCGACCGGCTGGAGGCGAAGATCTTCGGCGGGGCGCGGACGATCGCGCGGTTCTCCAATGTCGGGGAGCAGAACGCCCGCTTCGCGCGGCAGTTCCTGATGGACGAAGGCATCAGGATCGTCGGCGAGAGCACGGGCGGCGAGCACGGGCGCAAGCTGGAATACTGGCCGTCGACCGGCCGGGCCCGGCAATATGCCCTGACCGGCGTCGAGACGCAGAAGACGGTTGCGCTGGAGCAGCAGCGGCCAGCCCCCGTCGTGCGGCCGGCCGAAAGCTCGATCGAATTCTTCTGAGCGGGCGGTTCGCCCGGCGGAAGCGGGAATACGAAGTTCAAGTGCGTTGCCGGCCGCATTGCCGACCGACGCCGCACGGCGAAAGAGGGTAACCATGCAAGCCGAGTATCTGAGTTCAGCGACTGCCATGGAGGAGACCCTTCCGGATGTCCTGATGCGGGTCGTGTCCGAACTGCACGACGTCGCCTACCTCATCGAGCGCATCGAGCCGCAGCTCGCGGCCGTGCACGCGGACGGCGCCGAGCACGCGGCCGAGCGCATGATGGTGCTGCAGGGCATCGACCTTGCCGTCCAGAAGACGCGGGGGCTCGCCGAGTTCATCGACACGATCACCGGCAGCATTCCCGCGAGCTGGATCGTCGACGTCACGACGGCGCTCAACCTGGTGAAGCTTGCCGACATGCAGAAGGCGCTCGGCAACGGAATGCGCCACGGCCACTCCCAGCCGATCGGCAAGGCGGCGGGCGACTTCGAGGCATTTTGACGGTTTGCGCAATATGATCAGCCTGTTCGACGGCGCCCCCGGGGCGCCGTCCGCGTTTGTGCCGGCCGTTTTCGGTGCGTGGGCACGAAATGCTCGCGCAAGTTTCACGCTCTAGTCTCCAGGCCGGATCAGTTAGGTCCGCGTATTCCATGGGGCAGGTCGGTGCGTGCGGAAATGTACCGGCCCCGCCTCACGAGATTGAAAATGCGTCTGATCGCGCCGGCATCGTAGGCCGGCGCCCAGGCGACTAGTCCGTGCGGGAACAGAATGAATCTGTTGGAACAGTTGACGAAAGTCTACAGGAACCTGGCTTCGCTGGGGCAGGCGAAGCTCGCGATGCTGGCGGGAGCCGCCGTCGTCTCGGTCGGCCTGGTGCTCGCTGCCGGGATCCTCGTGAACAAGCCCGCTTACGAGACGCTTTATGTCGGACTTGAAAAGGCCGACCTCAACCAGATCGGCATGGCGCTCGCCGAGGCCAATATCGACTTCAACAACGGTACGGACGGATCGAGCATCGCGGTTCCCGTCGGCCAGACGGGCAAGGCGCGCCTCTATCTCGCCGAGCGCGGCCTGCCGAGCAGCGCGAATGCCGGCTACGAACTCTTCGACAAGGTCGGCTCCCTCGGCCTCACCTCCTTCATGCAGGAGGTGACGCGCGTGCGGGCCCTCGAAGGCGAGATCGCCCGCACCATCCAGCAGATCAACGGCATCGCCGCCGCCCGCGTGCACATCGTGATGCCGGAGCGCGGCAACTTCCGCAAGGCCGACCAGGTGCCGACGGCCTCCGTCATGATCCGCGCCAGCGCCCAGGCCGGCCGTGAATCGGCCGGCGCGATCCGCCATCTCGTCGCCGCCTCCGTTCCGGGCCTGGAAGTGGACGGCGTGACGATCCTCGATTCGGCCGGCCAGCTCCTCGCCTCCGGCGACGATCCGGAAAACGGCGCGGTCAACCGTTCGCTGACGGCGGTGCAGACCGTCCAGGGCGAAATCGAACGCAATATCGAGAAGGCGCTCGCCCCCTTCCTCGGCATGGACAATTTCCGCGCCAGCGTCACGGCCGCGCTCAATACCGATACGCAGCAGATCCAGGAGACGGTCTACGATCCGGAATCGCGCGTGGAACGCTCCACCCGGGTGACGCGGGAAAGCCAGAAATCCAGCCAGCACGCCGCCAACAAGGCGACGACCGTCGAGCAGAACATCCCGCAGGGCGGCCCCAAGGGCGACGGCAGCGGCCCGCAGTCCAACGACGAGGCGGACAAGAAGGAAGAGCAGACCAACTACGAGATCAACAGCAAGACCGTCGCCACCGTTCGCAACGGCTTTGCCGTCGAGAAGCTGTCCGTGGCGGTTGTCGTCAACCGTGCCCGCGTCGCCGCCATGGTGGGCGAGCCGGCCGACCAGGCGAAGATCGATGCCTATATCGCCGACATGCAGAAGATCGTCTCCTCCGCCGCCGGCCTCAATGCCGACCGCGGCGACGTGGTGACGATAACGGCCATGGAATTCCTCGATCACCAGCTCCTCGACCAGGCCGTGCCGGGACCCGGCATCATGGAAGTGCTGACGCGCAATCTCGGCGGCATCATCAATGCGCTCGCCTTCGTCGGCGTCGCCTTCCTGGTGGTATGGTTCGGCCTTCGCCCGGCGATCCGCTCGGTTACCGGCGGCGGTGCCGCGGCCGGCGCCCTGGAAAGCGATGCGGCCGGCCTCGAACTGCCGGACTTCTCGCCCGCAGCGGGCATCGGCGGCCCCGGCGCCACGCTCATGGACGGCTTCGGCGCGGACTTCGGCTTCGACAGCACGGACGACCTGCTCAATGCCAGCGACGACAGCGAGGGCACATTCAACCGCCGCGTCAAGGAAGGCCCGGAACGCCGCCTCGGCCGCATGGTCGAGATCAGCGAGGAGCGCGCCGCCAAGATCCTGCGCAAGTGGGCGGTGGAAAAGGAAGCCGCCTGACGGCGTCCGCCACAGGCAAGAAACAACGGGACGCGGCCGGCGACGGTCGCGTCCTTCGTTTTGTGGCCGCTTCAAATGCGCCGTTTTTTTGACCTGGCGTGTCGCTTTTCGGCAACGCCTGACCTGCCTGTTCGCAGAAAATTTTACGCATGCGCGCCCCGGCGGATGGCGGGCGCGTTCACGGCCGCGTGATCGCCGAAAAAAGTTTACCGCTGCCAAGCAGCCGTAAACGTGGCGGCAAAAGGCAGGCCCTCCTCACGCGAACCGCGACGCGCGCATCGACCGTTTCCAATATTGTATGGTTAACAGAGGCTTAACCTGAAGTCGTTGTCGGCCTTCCTGCACAGCGCCGAACGCAAATCATCGCGGCCAAATCGACTCACAGATGCCGGCAAAAGTAAATCCCGAGAAGATGCCGGTGGTTTTTAGCGAAGACAGATGTACACTTTAGTTACTGATTCGCTTGGTGATTCTTGCCGATGCGGCCTGACCGGGGAGGGTTCGGACGGTTCCGAGCCCTTGGCGGGAAGGAGGCATGGATCTCCGTTCGGAATCGGAACAGGGGGCTATCATGGAAACGATCCGGTCGGAAGGCGCGGCCCGGGAATCCTATGGATTCTCAGCCGAGTCGGGTGAGCGTAAGAGTGCGCGTGAACGTTTGGTTCAACACCTCGGACGCTGTGCGGATCGCGCCAGCCTTTCCGCCGGTCTCAGGGCGCTGACCGATTATGTGAGCGCCTCCCACTTTCTTCTCGTCCGTCACGACGCCTCGCCCGAGGCCGGCCTCGAAGCCGTGGTCGGGTCGGACTGGCCGTTCGATCTGGTGCGTTGCATTGCCGCCACCATCGTCGCCAGCCAGTCGCGCATGGGCGAGCTGGACAAGTGCCTGACGCTCCTCAAGCCATGCTTCAGTCACCTTGCCGACGACGTGGCGGTGCCGGCGGGCATCAGCCGGGAATATTGCATCATCGCCTTCCATGTCGGCCGGGTGCGCATGTCGCTGCTGCTTCTCTTCCCGGAGCATTTCATCCTCTCCCAGAGCAAGCTGCGCGATGTCGGCGTGATGACCGGCTATTTCGCGAGCGTCTGCTGCAAGGGCGCGATCCTCAGGCACGACCGGGAGATGGAACTCACGGAGCGCGAGATCGAATGCCTCTACTGGATCGCCGAAGGCAAGACGAGCGACGAGATCGCCGTCATCCTCGGCATCTCGCGCAACACGATCAACAATTACATCACCAGCGTGATGCGCAAGACCGCGACGAAGACCCGGTCGGAAGCGATCGCCTGGGCCGTTCGCAACAGCCTGGTCTGAGGAGCGCGTCATGGATATCCAGCTTCCCGCCTCCGCAACCCTGGAGACGGAAATCCGGCTCGCGCGGCCGGCCAAGGCCACGCGCGCATCTGATTTCGTTTCCCGCCTGCAGGTGATCCAGACAATCCTCGGCGCCCAGCATTTCGCGGTGCTGCGCCTCACCGGCCACGGATTGCCGTCCGCCCGAAAGCTCACCCTCTCGCTCCATAACTGGGGCCAGGACGTCGACGGCAACGCCCGCGCGCTTATCGAGGCCCACGGCGCGGCGATGCTCGCCCATCTCGAAGTCTCCATGCTGCCGCTGATCTGGGAAGGGGCGGGAGACAGCCACTTCGCCGAATCGGGCGCCGCCCCCTTCACCGAGCGCCTGCCCGCGCGGCTGGTGCCCTGGTCGGGCATGGCCTTCCCGGTTCGCCTCGGCGCGCACGGCAACGGCTATGTCGTCTTCCTCGGCACCTTCATCGCGCCTTCCAGCGATCTCGTCGTCGACATGCACATGAAGAGCTGCCAGGTGCTGATCGACATGCTGGCGAGCGAGGAGAAGAAGCTGGCACCCTCCGAGGCGCTCAGCGAGCGCGAGATCACCTGCCTCCAGATGGCGGGCGATGGATGCATATCCGAAGCGATCGCGGAGAAGATGGGCCTTTCCGTGCACACGGTGAACGCCTATCTCGGCACGGCGACGACCAAGCTCGATGCGGTGAACCGCATCCAGGCGATCGCGAAGGCCATCCGCCTCGGCTATATTACCTGACAGGGCAGGGGCCGGCCGTCTTCCGCCGCCGGGAAAGCCCGGGGCGACGGAGCGGGTGCGTCTTCCAGCGTTCAATGGGCGAGATGCGACGACGGATCGGTCTTCACGTACCGCGCTTGCGCGAGGCTCCTGCGCAGGAAGGCGGTGTTGTCGTCGGGATCGGCGGACGGATCGTTGAAGGCGACATGGGTCACCTCCACGCCGGCCTTGTCCTTCTGCAGGAGAAGCTTCGCATAGACGGTCACGCCCTGGGGGCGCAGTTCCATGTCCAGCGTCACTTCCGGCTCGGTGTCCCAGTCGAGCCGATAATCGCCGCCGGCGCCGAAATTGACCGTGCCGGGCAGGAAATAGAGCTCGGCCGCCGAAGAGACCAGGTCGGCAAGGTTACCGTAGCACTCGAAACGCAACAACGAGACGAGGTCGGCCGCGTCGAGCAGTCTGAGCTCGGTGGCGACCGGGCAGATTGCTTCGGCAACAATCTTCTCGCGCTCGGCGGAGTAGGTGCATTTTCTCATCGGATCTAGTTTACCCGTCTGGTCTGGGGCGAAGCTGCGTAAACCCGGTGAATCAGCTCCGCCACGGCTTTGTAGAACACCGGCGGAATCACACTATCCACCGAGACTTGCGCAAACATTGAGCGTGCGAGCGGCGGATCTTCGAAGACGGGAATTCCGTTCTCCTCGGCGATCTCGCGAATCTTGAGCGCGATGAGGTCCTGGCCCTTGGCGACGACGACCGGCGCATCGCCCTCTTCACGCACGTAGCGAAGCGCCACGGCAAAGTGCGTCGGGTTGGCGATGACGAGGGTCGCGCGCGGCACGGCCGTCATCATGCGGCGGCGGATGCGGTCGCGCTGGATGGAGCGCATGCGGGCCTTGACGATCGGGTCGCCCTGCGCCTGCTTCATTTCCTCCTTGACCTCCTGCTTCGTCATCATCAGCTCGGTGAACCAGTGGTGGCGTGTCCAGGCGAAGTCGATGCCGGCGATGAGGGCGGTCGCGAAGAGGACGATCAGCAGCACCTTGTTGACATCGGAGGTCATCATGTAGAGGAGCGCGGCGGGCTCGGAGAACATCGTGTCGAGCGAGGCAAAGTAGTTGCCCCGCATGGCGAGCGCCACGACCAGCGACACGAGGAGGATCTTGATCAGCGACTTGCCGAACTCCACGAGGCCCTGCTTGCCGAAGAGACGCCCCAGTCCCTTCATCGGATTGAGCCGGCCGATCTGCGGGCGCACGCGCTCCAGCACCGGGCTTGGCAGGTTCTGGAAGACCGAGGAGGCGATGCCGAACAGCATCATCATGGCGAGGATGGGCAGCAGCAGCTTGCCCGCTTCCCAGCCGAGATGCCGGAAGATCGCGATGACGTCGGTGCCGGACTTGAGGTTCCAGGCCTCGGGCTGCTCGAAGAAGTCGCGCAGCGTCTCGTTCATGCGGGAGACCCCGTCCGGCAGGAAGAAGACGAGGAAGAGATAGATCGCCAGCGTCGAGGCGAAGATCGTGATCTCGCGCGAGAAGGGCGTGTTGCCCTTTTCCATCGCGTCGCGAATCTTCTTCTCGGTCGGGAGTTCTGTTTTGCTGTCCTTGTCGTCGTCCGACACGTCGCGCTCCCAGGGCAAATCCGGCGAAAGGCCAAGCGGCTTTGCCGTTTGCCAACGAAAACGGCCCGAACCCCCGTCAGGAGATTCGGGCCGCTGATACGCTCGGCTTGCGGCCTTGTCGTGTCAAGCCGGATCAGGCCGCCTGCTGCTCCCCGGCCGTCTCCTTCAACTGGATTTGCCCGGCGGCGGCAAGGCGGATGGCTTCCTGCGTGATCGAGCGGCGGGCGATGGCCACCTCGCGCGGATTGACGCCCTGGTCGCCGGCGGCAAGGTCCGACTCGATCATGCGGCGCTGGCGCGCGCCGATGGCGGACAGGACCGCCTCGCGCAGTTCCATCGAGGCGCCGCGCAGCGCGGCGGTGATGATGTCGCCCGCGACGTCGTTGAACAGCGACACCCGGCTTCTCTGCGGCATGAGGAGCACGTCCTCGAAGAGGAAGATCTTCGGGCGCACCTTCTTGACCGATTCGGTCGAGACCGTTTCGAGCGAGGCGAGCATCTCGTCGACCTGCGATTTGTCCAGCTCGTTCATGAGGTCGGCGACCTTGTTCGTGCCGATCGAGTTGCGCTCGGCATCCAGCGCGTTGATCATCTCGATGACGCGCGCCTCGACGATCGCCGTCGCCTTGGGGCTCGCATCCTTCAGGTTGACGGTGCGGTTGATGATGTCCGGCCGGTTGGCCTCGGGAATTTCGAGCAGCACCTTCGCGCCGAAGGACGACGGCATCATCGACAGGATATAGGCGATGGTCTGCGGATGCTCGTTGAGCAGGAAGCCTGCCACGAAGACCGGGTCGGCATCCTGCAGGCGGTCCCAGATCGTGTTCTCGTAGGCCTGGAAGGCGGCGCGGCGGCCGAGCAGGCCGTCCACCTCGTCCGGCGTCAGGCCTTCCTCGAGGATGCCTTCCATCATCTTGGCATTGTCCATCAGGCCCGCGCCTTCGGTGAACAGGTCCTCGAACTCGTTGACGAGGTCGATCAGTTCATGGGGCGGGATGGCGCGCAGGTTCTGCGCGGCGGCGATGATCTGCTGCAATTCGCTCTGGGTGAAATATTTCAGCAGCTTGCCGGCGACGCCCTTGCCCATGGCCAGAAGGACGGCTGCTGCCTTCTCGACCTGCGACAGCGGTGTTCCGACCGCCGTGGACGTCCCGAAATTTTCGAAATCCATCATGGATTTATCTCCCTGAACCCTCGACCGGGTATCAGATCTTGCGTGTACTCTTTACTTCGATGAGCTTGACCCCGAAGCGGGTGTCGTCGTTTTCCAGAACGGTGATCTCGCCGCGGCCGATCACCCGGCCGTTGACCATGACCTCGACCGGCTCGCCGATGCGGCGGTCGAGCGCGATGGTGGCGCCCTCGCTGAGGTTCATGAGGCTGGAGACCTGCATCTGCGACGAGCCCAGAACGATCTGCAGATCGATCGGGATGTCCATGATGAGGTCCATGTTGGACTGCATGGCGCTGCCCGGGCGCGGCGCTTCGCGCGGTTCGGCGGAAAAATCGCCGCCGGCGCCGAAGTCGGATCCGGCAAAGCCGGTATTCGCGCCGAAATCCGTCGCCGCCGCGCCGCCGCCGAAGTCCGAACCGCCGAAATCGCCGCCGAACGCGGCGAGCGGATCGTCCGCCCCCCGTGCCGGAAAATCGGTGTCGATCCCGCCGGAGGCATCCTTCTGAAGAACGCCGCGCAGGTCGTCGATCGCCTGTTCCAGCTCCTGGTCGCCGGCATTGATGGAAGACATGATGTCGTCAGCGATGGGTGTTTTCTTCGGTGCCATAAGCCCACTATTCCATTCGAAACTTGCCTGAGGCGTGCCGCTTCACAGGCTTCACGCGCAAAACTATCCGATGATGTGCTGGAGAAGATCGTCCTCCGAGCCGTAGGTATCCTTGACGCGGACCGTGTAGCGGGCACCCGACCGGCCGAATTCGCAGACATAGAGGTTGCGGCCGTTCGCATTCACCTCCACGCGCACGTCGCCCGCCTCGTTGAACGGGATGATGTCGCCGGCCTGCAGCCTGCTGATCGTGTCGAGGGTCTGCGCTTCGAGGTGGATGCGCGCCTCCAGCGTCACCTTGGAGCGGCGAACCTGCTCGCCGAGCTGCTCGCTCCATTCCGCACGCGTCTTCGGCGCATTGGCCGGCGTCGGCGCGGTGACCGTCGACTTCAGCAGCACCTCCTGCGGCACGACGACATGGAAGGTCGAGAGCACCGGCCCGATGCCGACGGCCATGTTGACCATGGCGACGAAGGTGTCGTCCGAACCGTCCTCGGCGGCCTTGCGGGTTTCCGCATTGTGCGCCGGGCCGAGGAAGGGCTCGAAGCCGTTCGCGCCGCGCACGGCGGTTTTCAGGACGCCCGAAATGCGGTCGAACATCATGGCCGCGAGGTCGAGCTCGATCTTGGAGAGCGGCCGCGGCTCGGGATCCTCGATGGAGTTGCTGACGGCGCCGAGCATGTTCTCGACGAGGGTGATGATCAGCGGGCTGTCGCAGATCAGCGTGAAGTGCTCGCACCAGTCGCGCAGCGAGGCATCGCAGAAGGCCATGGCGCCGCCGAGGCCGTTCGTCACCTCGCCGTACTTTCCCGTCGCAAAGCCGGCATAGGACACGGCGACCTCGAAGCCGAGTTCGCTTTCCAGCATGTCGGGCAGGAAATCGGCGAAGACCTCGCCGAGGCTGGCGCAGAGCCGGGAGATGGTCGCCTGGTCGCCGAGCTTGCCGGTGAGCCGGGCGAGGACGGTCGGGTCCATGGTCGGAAGATGTGTCACGGTTGCTGCGCTCATGGGTCAGGCCGCCTTCGAATCGCCGCCGCCGCCGGGATTCATCATCTCCTGCTCAACCGCGTCGATCGACGGGCGCTCGTAGGAGGAGATGGTCTTGCGGCCGTATTCCAGCGCCACCTGCGGCACGGATCCGTTCATGTAGGCGAGCAGCGTCTGCTTGACGATGACGTAGAGCCGGTTCTGCTTCTCGCGCACGACCTTGATGTTCGCGGTGATCGGCGCGACGACCGAATAGGACAGGAAGATGCCGAGCATGGTGCCGACGAGCGCCGAGCCGATGAGCCCGCCGAGGACTTCCGGCGATTCGTTGATCTTGCTCATGGCCTTGATGACCCCGAGGACGGCCGCGATGATGCCGATGGCCGGGAAGGCGTCGCCCATCGTGGTCATCGCCTGGTAGGGCTTCATCTTGTCGCGCGTGATGGTCTGGATCTCCTCGTCCATCAGCGCCTCGATCTCGTGGGAGCGGGCATTGCCAATGATGATGAGGCGGACATAGTCGCAGATGAAGGCGGTGAGTTCCTTGTTCTTCAGGACGGTCGGCGCGGACTGGAAGATCGGCGATTCCTCGGGATTGTCGATATGGGCTTCGATCTCGTTGCGCGACTTGGTGCGCAGGTCCCGCATCAGGCTGTAGAGCACGCCGAGCGTATCGAGATAGTCGCGCTCCTTCGGCACCTTGTGCTTGAAGGCCTCGCCCAGCGCCTTGCCCGTCTCCTTGATCACCTTCATCGTGTTCGCCACGATGAAGCCGCCGACACCGGCGCCGCCGATGATCATGAGTTCGAACGGCTGGTTCAGCACCTCGACGTGCCCGCCCATGGCCATGAAGCCGCCCAAGACGCAGCCGATGG
The DNA here is from genome assembly GCF_016839145.1 of Shinella sp. PSBB067. NCBI lineage: Bacteria > Pseudomonadati > Pseudomonadota > Alphaproteobacteria > Hyphomicrobiales > Rhizobiaceae > Shinella > Shinella sp. PSBB067. Next base: position 4,496,061 of record NZ_CP069303.1, read on the forward strand.
TGACGATGAGACCGATAATGATGTTCATGAGCGCAGGTGTCCCGACACAATTCTGACCGTTCCGGGATACGGTTCCAGCCTTGCGTGAAGCTGTACCTCACGGCGGGTTAACGGATCAGGTTCGCGCAAGCAAAACCCGTGAAGATCGTGGTTCAAAACGGACATCCATGTCGTCCCGAACCCGATCGGCAGCCCATCGTGACCACCACCTATACGAGCTACAAGCTGATTTCCGCCGACCTCTCGACGTCGCTGAAGCGCGTCTCGGAGCAGCCGGACGTCAAGCGCGAGACGGAATACTATCTTTCGAAGATCGGCGGCATAAAGTCGGTCGACGCGTTCTTCGCCGACGACAGGCTCTATAACTACGTGATGAAGGCGCATGGCCTGGAGGACATGGCCTATGCCAAGGCCTTCATGCGCAAGGTGCTGACCGAGGGCATCGACGACAAGGACGCCTTCGCCAACAAGCTCTCCGACAGCCGCTACAAGGAACTGGCGGAATCGCTGAACTTCGCCCGCCACGGCGAGCTCGCCACCACCTTCGACCGCGCCCAGAAGGGCGTCGTGGACAAATATGCGCGCGAGACCCTCGAAGTCAGCGCCGGCGAGGACAATACGGGCGTGCGGCTGGCGCTCTATTTCGAGCGCATGGCCTCCTCGATCACCTCGGGCTATTCCATCATCGCCGACGACGCGCTGGCGCAGGTGGTCCGCACCGCGCTGCAGCTTCCCGCCGAATTCGCCGGCACGGACGTCGACCGCCAGGCCGCCCATTATGAAAAGGCGATCGATCTTGCCGATTTCAAGGACCCGTCCAAGGTCGGCAAGTTCCTCGAGCGCTTCACCGCGATGTGGGAACTGGAGAACCCGTCGGGCAGCTACGATCCGCTCACGGTGTTCAAGTCGTCGAGCGTGACAGGCATCTCGACCGACCTCCTCCTTTCCATCAACAACCTGAAACTCGGAGGTCGCTGAGATGCAGACCGGGCTCTATGTATCGCTTTCGTCCCAGATCGCGCTCGACCGCCGCATGGCCACCCTTGCCGACAACGTCGCGAACTCGACGACGGTCGGTTTCCGCGCCACGGAGGTGAAGTTCAACCAGGTCGTCAGCGACCAGAAGAACGCCGACGTCGCCTTCGTCTCGCAGGGCGAGGAGTTCCTCTCGGCGCGCAACGGCGGCCTGACGCAGACGAACGGCCAGCTCGATTTCGCGATCCGCGGCGAAGCCTGGTTCCAGGTGGACACGCCGGCCGGTCCCGCGCTCACCCGCGACGGCCGCTTCACGCTGACGGAGGCCGGCGACCTCGTGACGCTGAACGGCTATCCGGTGCTCGATCCCGGCGGCGGTCCGATCCAGATCGATGCGAATGCCGGCCCCATCACGCTCAGCGCCGACGGCCAGCTCAACCAGAACGGCCGGCCGGTCGCCGCGCTCGGCATTTTCGAGGCCGACCTTTCCGGCGGCTTCGCGCGCGCCGGCAACAGCGGCATCATCACCACCATCCCGCCGCAGCCGGTGACCGACCGCGTCGATGCCGGCGTGGCGCAGGGCTATGTTGAGGAATCGAACGTCAACGCCATCGCCGAGATGACGCAGCTCATCCAGGTCACCCGCGCCTTCGAGAATATCGCCGCGCTGATGCGCAGCAGCGAGGATTCCATGAACGAGGCGGTCCGCACGCTCGGGGGCAGCAAGTAAGCGATGGCGACGACGGAAGGTGCGATGGCGAAAGAGACCGGCGTTCCCGAGGGCGGGCGCATGCTGAATGCCCTGGCGGGACTGGTGCGGCGCTATTCGACGCCGGAATTCTCGGTCGCCCATGGCGGCCATGTGCAGACCATCGCGGCCGGTAACTATACCGTCGGCGGCCTGTCGCGCCATGTGCGCCTCGGCGAGTTCGTCGCGCACAAGAGCGCCACCGGCATCCATCTCGGCGAGGTCGTCCGCGTCGAGCCGGAAACGGTGGTCGTCTGCCCCATCGAGCCGGGCGAGCCGATCGGCATCCACGACACCGTCATCCGCAAGGGCGCCTTCCGCGTCGCGCCGACCGCCGCCTGGTGCGGCCGCACGATCAACGCGCTCGGCGAGCCCATCGACGGCCTCGGGCCGCTGGTGCAGGGCGACGTGCGCCGCTCCATCTCCAACACCGCTCCGCCGTCCATGACGCGCAAGCGCGTCGAGAAGGGCTTCCAGACGGGCGTGCGCGCCATCGACATCTTCGCGCCGCTCTGCCTCGGCCAGCGTCTCGGAATCTTCGCCGGCTCCGGCGTCGGCAAGTCGACGCTGCTGTCGATGCTCGCCCGCGCCGACGCCTTCGACAGGGTGGTCATCGCGCTGGTCGGCGAGCGCGGCCGCGAAGTGCGCGAATTCATCGAGGACACGCTCGGCGAAAACCTCGCCAAGTCCGTCGCGGTCGTCGCGACCAGCGACGAGAGCCCGATGCTGCGCAAGATGGCGCCGCTGACGGCCGTCACCATCGCCGAGCACTACCGCGACCAGGGCGACAACGTGCTGCTGATCATCGACAGCGTGACGCGCTTTGCCCATGCGATCCGCGAGGTGGCGACCGCCTCCGGCGAGCCGCCCATCGCCCGCGGCTACCCGGCCTCCGTCTTCACCGAGCTGCCGCGCCTCCTGGAGCGCGCCGGGCCGGGCGCGGAGGGCACCGGCACGATCACGGCGATCATCTCGATCCTCGTCGACGGCGACAACCACAACGACCCGATCGCCGACTCGACGCGCGGCATCCTCGACGGCCATATCGTCTTGGAACGCAGCCTGGCCGAGGAGGGGCGCTATCCGCCGATCAACCCGCTCGCCTCCATTTCGCGCCTTGCCCGCAAGGCCTGGACGCCGGACCAGGAGAAGCTGGTCTCGCGGCTGAAGGCGCTGATCCACCGCTTCGAGGAAACGCGCGACCTGCGCCTCATCGGCGGCTACCGCCCGGGCGGCGATCCCGACCTCGACATGGCGATCAAGCAGGTGCCGATCATCTACGAGGTTCTCAAACAGACGCCGGGCGAAAGGCCCGCCGGCGATGCCTTCGCCGATCTCGCGATCGCGCTGAAGAACGCGGCAGGGCAGGGCGCGGCGCCGGCCGTGCGAAGGGGATGACAGTGACGGATTCCGACGCAGACGAGACCATCCATCCGCTCCGGCGCAAGGAGCGCGGGCGGCGCTACAGCTTCGGCGACAAGCTTATTGTCGGCGCCGGCGTGATGCTTGCGGCCGGTGCGGCCTTCTTTCCCTGGTACGTCTTCCTCAACCCGGAAAAGTTCTCGGTGCCGACGCTCTGGCAGGGCACGACCCGCAACCTGCCGGAAATGCCGGGCAAGCAGGTGGTGAGCGTCTCGCCCGCCGCCATGGTCGACGACGACAAGGATCCTGCTCCCGCCAGCCTCGACCCGGTCGCCACGGCCACCACGTCCGGGCTCGGCGCGGAGACGTCGCTCGGCGCACCGGTGGAGACCGGCCTCGACCAGCCGCTACCCGCCGATTCCGGCTTCCGCCTGATGCATGTGGCCAACGGCCGGGCGCTGATCGAGGACGCCCGCGGCATGTATATCGTGCGCGTCGGCTCGATCCTGCCGGACAACAGCCGCCTCGCCACGCTGGAGCAGCGCGACGGCGCCTGGGTCATCGTGACCTCGAACGGCGACGTCATCAAGCGCAACTGAGGGGCGGCTTCCGCGCCGTCACGATTCGGCCGGCCTCCAGTGGCCGGCCGGCTGCGCGCTGCAACGCGCAGCCTTGTCTTTTATTTCCCCGGAAATTCAGGAGCTTGCCGGCAGGCCGCCGCCAATGCAAGTCCCACGCAAGATTGGCTCCGTAGGTTCACCGCGAACAAGGATGGAGCTTGTCATGCAACCGATACAACTGTTTGAACTGGCATCGAAACAGGCCGAATGGCTGGCCGTCCGCCAGAGCGTGGTTGCAGGCAACATCGCCAATTCCAACACGCCCGGCTTCAAGGCGAAGGACGTGACCCCCTTCCAGTCGGTGCTCGAGACGACGGGCATCCGCATGGCGGCGACGCAGCCCGGCCACTTCACCGAAACCGAAATGGCCAGCCGCGTCATCGAGACCCGGCCCACCGAGGAGATCGGCGTGCAGGAGTCGGGCAACACCGTCGGCCTTGCCGAGGAACTCATGAAAGAGGGCCAGGTCAAGCGTGAGTTCGAGTTGAATGCCGGCCTCGTAAAGGCCTTTCATCGCATGATGCTGATGACAGTCAGAAGGTAAGAAATGGATCCGCTCGTAGCTTCCCTGAAAGTCGCGGCCTCGGGTATCGAGGCGCAGTCCACCCGCATACGCATCGTCTCGGAAAATCTCGCCAACGCCCGCTCGACGGGTGACACGCCCGGCGCCGATCCCTTCCGCCGCAAGACCGTGACCTTCTCGGCCGAGCTCGACCGCGCGACCAACGCCTCGCTCGTCCAGGTCTCGCGCCTCGGCTTCGACGAAGGCGACTTTTCCAGCGAGTACGATCCCGGCAACCCGGCGGCCGACGAGAAGGGCTTCGTCAAGATGCCGAATGTCAACGTGCTGGTCGAAATGGCCGACATGCGGGAAGCCAATCGCTCCTACGAGGCGAACCTCCAGAGCATCAAGCAGTCGCGCGACCTGATCAGCGCGACGATCGACCTCCTGAGGGCCTCGCAATGATCGACAGCATCAAGAGCATAAACGGCCTTCTTTCCGGCAGCGCCCTGACGGGCGTCGAGACGGGAAGCGCGAATTCCGTCTCCGCCGCCGCCGCGCAGGGAACGGGCTCACAGGTGAGCTTCGCCCAGATCATGGGCGACATGGCAAGCGACATGGCCAACACGGTGAAACTCGGCGAGGCCAAGTCCTTCGAAGCCATCCAGGGCAAGGCATCGACCCGTGAAGTGGTCGACGCCGTCATGAACGCCGAGCAGACGCTGCAGACCGCCATCGCCATCCGCGACAAGGTCGTCACCGCCTATCTCGAAATAGCCAGAATGCAGATCTGAGGACCGGACATGAAAGCCCTTGCCATCGCCGCCACCGGCATGAACGCGCAGCAGACCAACCTCGAAGTGATCGCGAACAACATCGCGAACATCAACACGACCGGCTTCAAGCGCGCCCGCGCCGAGTTCTCGGACCTGCTCTACCAGACCGAGCGCGCCGCCGGCGTGCCGAACCGCGCCAACCAGGCGGTCGTGCCGGAAGGCGCGATCATCGGCCTCGGCGTGAAGACCGCGGCCGTGCGCAACCTGCACCTCCAGGGCGGCCTCGTCTCCACGGGCAACTCCTTCGACCTCGCGCTGATCGGCCGCGGCTGGTTCCAGATCGAGGCGTCGGACGGCTCCACGCTCTATACCCGCGCGGGCGCCTTCAACACCAATGCGGAAGGCCAGCTCGTCACCCTCGACGGCTACACGGTCGTGCCCGGCATCACGGTGCCGCAGGACGCGACCGAGGTCACCGTCACCAAGTCCGGCCAGGTCTTCGCGACCGTTGCCGGCCAGCAGCAGGACCTCGGCCAGATCACGCTCGCGAACTTCGTCAACGAGGCCGGCTTGGAGCCGCTCGGCGAGAACCTCTTCCGCGAGACCGCCGCCTCGGGCGCGGCCACCGTCGGCGCGCCGGATGAAGCGGGCTTCGCCTATATCCAGCAGAACTACCTCGAAGCGTCGAACGTCGATCCCGTCAAGGAAATCACCGACCTGATCTCCGCCCAGCGTGCCTATGAAATGAACTCGAAGATCATCCAGGCGGCGGACGAGATGGCGGCGGTGGTCAGCAAGAACCTGAGATAGCAACCGGACATGCGGGGAACATGATGTTTCGCCTGATAGCAGCCCTTCGTACGGGAAAGACCCTTCCGGCCCTCCGGCGCGCGGCGCTTGCCGTGCCCGCCGTGCTGCTTGGTCTTCTCGTGGCCGACGCAGCCCTTGCCGGCGTGCGCACCGCCGTCGTGCCGAAGCGCGTCATCTATCCCGGCGAGGAACTCGATGCGGGCCAGCTCGAGGAGGTCGAGGTCACCAACCCGAACATCGTGAACGGCTATGCGGAGACCATCGGCGCCGTCAACGGGCTGGTGAGCAAGCGCACGCTGCTGCCGGGCCGGGTCATCCTCACCTCGGCGCTGCGCGAGCCTTTCGCCGTTTCCCGCGGCACCACCGTCCAGCTCGTCTTCGACGCCGGCACGCTCGTGCTGCGCGCCGCCGGCACGCCCCTGCAGGATGCCGCGGTGGGCGAGCTGATCCGCGTGCGCAACAAGGATTCGGGCGTCATCGTCTCCGGCACGGTCATGGCGGACGGAACCGTACATGTGGTGGCGAAATGATTCAGTCCATTCTATCGCGCGCCGCTGTCGTTCTTGCCTGCCTGATGCTGGCCGCGGGGCCTGCCCTGCCGGCCGCTCGGATCAAGGACGTCGCCTCGCTCCAGGCAGGCCGTGAGAACCAGCTCATCGGCTACGGCCTCGTCGTCGGCCTCCAGGGCACGGGCGACAGCATGCGCTCCTCGCCCTTCACCGAGCAGTCCGTGCGCGCGATGCTGCAGAACCTCGGCATCTCGATGGTCGGCACGCAGACGCGCGCCAAGAACATCGCCGCCGTGCTCGTCACCGCCAACCTTCCGCCCTTCGCCAGCCCCGGCAGCCGCATCGACGTGACCGTCGGCTCGCTCGGCGATGCGACGTCGCTGCGCGGCGGCACGCTCGTCATGACCTCGCTTTCCGGCGCCGACGGCCAGATCTATGCGGTCGCCCAGGGCTCGATCGTCGTTACCGGCGTCAGCGCCAGCGGCGATGCGGCAAGCGTCCAGCAGGGCGTGACGACCGCCGGGCGCGTGCCGAATGGCGCCATCATCGAGCGCGAGCTGCCCTCGCGCTTCAAGGACGCCTCCGATCTCGTCCTGCAACTGCGCAACCCCGACTTCTCGACCGCGGTCGGCATGGCCGATGCGATCAACCGCTACGCGGCCGCCCAGTACGGTGCGCCGATCGCCGAATCGCGCGATTCCCAGTCCGTCTACGTCGCCAAGCCGAAGATGGCGGACCTTGCCCGCCTGATGGCCGACATCGAGAACCTCGTCGTGGAGACGGACGCGCCGGCGCGCGTCGTCATCAACGAGCGCACGGGCACGATCGTCATCGGCCAGGACGTGCGCATCTCGCCGGTCGCCGTCAGCTACGGGTCGCTGACCGTGCAGGTCAACGAGATGCCGCAGGTGGTCCAGCCGGAACCCTTCTCCAGGGGCGTGACGGCGGTTCAGCCGAGCACGGACATCCTCCTCCAGCAGGAAGGCGGCAATGTCGCCGTGCTCGACGGCTCCAGCCTGCGCTCGCTGGTCTCGGGTCTCAACAGCATCGGCGTGAAGCCGGATGGCATCATCTCCATCCTGCAGAGCATCAAGACGGCCGGTGCCCTCCAGGCGGAACTGGTGCTGCAATGATGACAGGCATGACCCCCTCCACCCTCGCGCGCAGGCTCGCCTTTCCCCTGGCCGGCTTCGTCATGATGGCCATTCCCGGCGCCTTCGCCGAGGAACGGCCCGTGATCACGACGACCAATGCCAGCGCCGATGAGATCCGCGAATTCTGCACCAATATCGCCGATGCTGCGCGCGACCAGCGCTATCTCCTCCAGAAGCAGGAACTGGAGAAGCTGCAGAAGGATGTCGACGAGCGCATCAAGACGCTGGAAGCCCGCCGCGCCGAGTACCAGGACTGGCTGAAGCGCCGCAATGACTTCCTGAAGTCCGCCGAGGCGGGCCTCGTCGAGATCTACCGCAAGATGAAGCCGGATGCCGCCGCCGCGCAGCTTGCCGAGCTCGACCCGGAGATCGCCTCCGCCATCGTCATGAAGCTGCCGCCGCGCCAGTCGAGCACCATCCTCGGCGAGATGCCGGCCGACAAGGCCGCGGCGCTGACCCGCATCATCGCCTCGGCGACCGATCCGAACACCTCAAAGGACCCGTCATGAAAAAGACCGCCTTCGCACTCTCCGTCGCGCTGGCCTTGTCGGGCTGCTCCAACCAGGCGCTCAACGAGATCGGCAAAGCACCCGCGATGAGCCCGATCGGCAGCGGCCTGAACTACGCCGCGACCCCGCAGATGGCGGCCTATCCCAAGCAGCCGCGCACGGCGGTCTCCGGCTATTCCATCTGGAGCGACCAGCAATCGGCGCTCTTCAAGGATTCGCGCGCCTTCAAGGTGGGCGACATCCTGACGGTCAATATCCGCGTCAACGACAAGGCGAGCTTCGACAACAAGACCGACCGCTCGCGCAGCAACAAGAGCGGCATCAATTTCGGCCTCAGCGGCTCGACCGCCAGCAGCAGCGTCGACGCCAAGGGCGATCTTGGCTTCGGCTCGACCACCAGCACCAAGGGCGACGGCTCGACCGAGCGCTCGGAAAAGCTGAACCTGCTCGTCGCGGCCGTCGTCACCGGCGTCATCGAGAACGGCAACCTGCTGATCAGCGGCTCGCAGGAGGTGCGAGTCAACCATGAACTGCGCATCCTCAACGTCGCCGGCATCGTTCGGCCGCAGGATGTCGATGCCAACAACATGATCGCCTACGAGCGCATCGCGGAAGCCCGCATCTCCTACGGCGGCCGCGGCCGCCTGACCGAAGTGCAGCAGCCGCCATGGGGCCAGCAGGCCGTCGATCTGCTCTCGCCGATCTGACGATCTCGGCACAATCGCGAAACGGGAAAGAAGACCATGGCGGACGAAGAGCAGGGCGAGAAGAAGAAGCCGTCGCTCGTCATCACCATCGCGGCCATCGCCGTCCTGACGCTGCTGGCCGCCGGCGGCGGCTGGTTCGTGGGCAACATGCTTGCCCCGCCGCCGGCCGAAAAGCCGGCCGAGGAGGCGAAGGCGGCGCCGGCCGGCGGCCATGGCGGCGGCGAGAGCGCCAAGGGGGAGGCCGTGCCCCATATCTCGACCGAGGCCAACGGCGTGGTGCTGCTCGATCCCATCACCAGCAACCTCGCCTATCCCTCGGACAACCGCGTGCGCCTCGAAGTCGCGCTGATGTTCAAGGGGGCGCCCGACGTGGCGCTGGCGGAGGAGATCCACCAGGATATCATGGCCTATATGCGCACGGTCTCGCTCCAGCAGGTGCAGGGCCCGCGCGGTTTCCAATATCTCCGGGAAGACTTGCAGGAGCGGGTTGACCTCAGGTCCGAAGGACGCGTAACGAACGTCATGTTCCGGACCTTTGTGATCGAATGATTCGAGCCCTTCTGACCTTCGTCGCCATGATGGCGATGACCGGTGTGGCCTACGCCCAGCAGCAATTGCAATTGCCGGGCGGTCTTCTCAATGCGCCCGTCGACGGCTCGGTCGCCTCCTGGATCATCCGCACCTTCGGCCTGCTCACCGTCCTTTCGGTGGCGCCCGGCATCCTCATCATGGTGACGAGCTTTCCACGCTTCGTCATCGCCTTTTCGATCCTGCGTTCCGGCATGGGGCTCGCCACCACGCCGTCGAACATGATCCTCGTCTCGCTCGCGCTGTTCATGACCTTCTACGTCATGGCGCCGACTTTCGACCGTGCCTGGCAGAACGGCGTCGAGCCGCTGATCGCCAACCAGATCGACGAGACCGAGGCCGCCAAGCGCATCGCCGAACCCTTCCGCGAGTTCATGGTGGCCAATACCCGCGACAAGGACATCGAGCTCTTCATCTCGCTTGCCGAGGAACGCGGCCAGAAGGTCATGGAAGGCAATATCGCGGACCTGCGTGTCGTCATCCCCGCCTTCATGATCTCTGAAATCCGCCGCGGCTTCGAGATCGGCTTCCTCGTCGTCCTGCCCTTCCTCGTCATCGACCTGATCGTCGCCACCATCACCATGGCCATGGGCATGATGATGCTGCCGCCGACGTCCATCTCGCTGCCCTTCAAGATCCTGTTCTTCGTCCTCATCGACGGCTGGAACCTGCTCGTCGGCAGCCTCGTGCGCTCCTTCAACTGAAGCCGGTCCGGCAATATCGCTTGGGCGGTTTTCCGCCCGCGAACGCGCGTCTAACACCTTCTTAACCATAGGCATTTACCCCCGGTTCACCCTGTTTCGCGGCCGGTCGGATGCGACCTGCCGATTTAAGGAGTTGGCAAGGATTGGCTGCGAGTTTTGACCCAACACGACGGGTTTGGTGTCCCTTCACATCGCTGAAGAAACCGAGTTGGCATGAGGCCGAACCGCCGTAACCGGTAAAGTACCCAGTCCGGTATGTCCCCACCAGTATTTCGTTTAAAGGGACAACTAGAATGTCGAGCATTCTCACCAACACGTCTGCAATCTCCGCCCTGCAGACCCTGCGCACCATCAACAACGACATGGAAACGACGCAGGACCGTATTTCCTCGGGCATGCGCGTCGGCGCAGCCAAGGACAACGCTGCCTACTGGTCGATCGCGACCACCATGCGCTCTGACAACGCCGCCCTTTCCGCCGTCCAGGACGCCCTCGGTCTCGGCGCCGCCAAGGTTGACACCGCCTATGCCGGCGTGACTGCGGCCATCGACGTCGTCAAGGAAATCAAGTCCAAGCTCGTCACCGCCACCGAACAGGGTGTCGACCGCGCCAAGGTCGGCGAGGAAATCAAGCAGCTTCAGGATCAGCTCCGCAGCATCGGCGCTGGCGCTGCCTTCGGCGGTGAAAACTGGATCGCCGGCGGCGCCGCAGATGCGACGATCGTCACCGGCTTCACGCGCGGCTCCGACGGCACCGTGAAGGTGACCACCGCGTCCTACGATGCGGCTGCCAACTCGCTCTTCGGCGATTACGATCCGGCCACCGGCACGGTTGCCGATGACGGCCTGCTGGCTGAAGTTCTGGCCATCACGCTCGACGGCACCACCGACGACGCCGCCGTGGCCGGCTTCCTCGACAACGTCGAAGACAATCTGGCCAAGGCCCAGACCGTCGGTTCGACGCTCGGTTCGCTCTCCAAGCGCATCAGCCTCCAGGAAGACTTCGCCTCGAAGCTGTCCGACGCCATCGACAAGGGCGTAGGCCGCCTCGTCGACGCCGACATGAACGAGGAGTCGACCCGCCTGAAGGCGCTGCAGACCCAGCAGCAGCTCGCCATCCAGTCGCTGTCGATCGCGAACTCCAACTCGCAGAACATCCTCTCGCTGTTCCGTTAATCTACGGACGGAGGAACGCGCGGAGTCTGACCCGCGACAACCTCAGGAAAGGCCGCTCCCGCAGACGGGGGCGGCCTTTTCGCGTTTTTTCTCCAGGCGAAAGAATTCCTTAACCTTATTGCGGTTTTCTTAGCCCATCGAAACGGTGGGTTAACCAAGAAAATTAACCGGTTGGCAGGCATGATGCTGACCACCGTTGCCCGGTGAGCCCGGAATGTCCCTTTCCCAGTCAGCCATTCAAGGGGCACCTATATTATGACGAGCATTCTGACCAATGTTGCGGCCATGTCCGCTCTCCAGACGCTGCGTACCATCGGCAACGACATGGAAACCACGCAGGCTCATGTCTCCTCCGGCATGCGCGTCGGCGAGGCGAAGGACAATGCCGCTTACTGGTCCATTGCCACGACCATGCGCTCCGACAACAAGGCGCTGTCGGCCGTCCAGGACGCCCTCGGCCTCGGCGCCGCAAAGGTCGACACGGCCTATGCCGGCATGAACGCTGCCATCGACGTCGTCAAGGAAATCAAGGCCAAGATTACCGCCGCCACCGAACAGGGCGTCGACAAGGCCAAGGTCCAGGAAGAAATCAAGCAGCTCCAGCAGCAGCTCGAATCCATCGCCAGCGGCGCTTCCTTCAACGGCCAGAACTGGCTCGTCTACGACGACACGGTCGACACCGTCGCCGACAAGACGGTCGTCTCCGGCTTCGTCCGCGCCGCCGACGGCACCGTGAAGGTCAGCACCACGACCTACACGCTCGCCAACACGCCGGACGTTGCCAACGGCGACAACTCGAACGTTCTCTTCACCAAGCTCAACGACGGCACCGACCCGACCAGCGGCGGTATCCTCGGTTCGGAAGCCGGTGCCCTGGGCGTGACCCCGGTCTCGACCACCTGGGACAGCACGACGACCGTCGTCAGCATGGACATCACGGATTACACCGACGAAGACATGGCCGACGCCCTGTCGCTTGTCGAAGCCGCCTTCCAGCAGATGACCAAGGCCGCCTCGCAGCTCGGCTCGATCTCCATGCGCATCGGCCTGCAGGAAGACTTCGCCAACCGACTGACCGACGCCATCGACAAGGGCATCGGCCGCCTGGTCGACGCCGACATGAACGAAGAGTCCACGCGCCTCAAGGCCCTGCAGACCCAGCAGCAGCTCGGCATCCAGTCCCTGTCGATCGCCAATTCTTCGGCAGAAGGCATCCTCTCGCTCTTCCGTTGATCGGAAGCCGCAAGGAAAATTACGGCAAGGCCCCGGTTCTCCGGGGCCTTTTCGCATTTCAGAGCGGCGGCTTGAGGAATGAGGGCATCGCCGCTTCCGCCGCCCGCCGGTCGAGGAAAAGCCTTGCCGTATCCAGCGCTTCGCGGATCGTCACGTCCATGTCGAGATAGCGGTACGTACCGAGCCGCCCGACGAAGGTGACGCCGCGCTCCATTTGCGCGAGCGCGACATACTCGGCCAGTTGCGCCTTCTCCTCGACGAGGCGGATGGGATAATAGGGAATGTCCCCGGGTTCGCAGGCCCGCGAGAACTCGCGGTAGCAGACCGAGCCGGCGTGCTCCTCCCATGGGGCAAAATGCTTGTGCTCGGTGATCCGGGTGTGGGGTACGGCGAGGTCGCCGTAGTTCATCACCGCGCAGCCCTGGTAGTCGCCGTCGTGGGTGAAGCGTTCGAAATCGAGCGTGCGATAGCCGAGCCTGCCCCGCGCGTAGTCGAAATAGCCGTCGAGCGGGCCGGAATGGAAGATGTGGGCGAAGCCGGTCCCCTGGCCGCGCCGGAAATCCGTCCCCAGCGTCACCGTGATGTCGGGATGGTCGAGGATGCGCGCGACGATCGCGCTGTAGCCGCCTTCGGGGATGCCCTGGTAGGCGTGGAAGAAATAGTTGTCGTCGTAGTTGAAGCGCACCGGCAGCCGCCTGAGGATCGAGGCCGGCAGCTCGGTCGGCGAGCAGCCCCATTGCTTCTGCGTGTAGCCCTTGAAGAAGGCCTCGTAGAGCGCGCGGCCGACGAAGCGCAGCGCCTGCTCCTCGAAGGTCCGCGGATCGGTGATGGTCCTGTCCGCCTGCTCCTCTATGAAGGCGCGGGCCTCGTCGGGCCGCAGGCTCCTGCCGAAGAACTGGTTGATCGTGTGGAGGTTGACGGGCAGCGAATAGACCTGCCCGCCGACCGTCGTCTTCACGCGGTTCCTGTAGGGCAGGAAGGTCCCGAAGCCGTTCACATAGGACCAGACCTCCGCGTCGTCCGTATGGAAGACATGCGGGCCGTAGACATGCACCATGACGCCTGTCGCCGCGTCCCGCTCCGTATGGCAGTTGCCGCCGATATGGCCGCGTGAATCGACGATCTCGACCTTGCAGCCTGCCTGCGCGAGTTCCCGGCCGATCACCGCGCCGGAAAGCCCGGCGCCGACGACGAGGATCCGTTCCCCTGCCTTCATGACCTCGCCGCCCTTCCTGCGCTACCGCCCGGCCGCCGCCGGCCAGAGGCGGGAATCGGGCGGAATCGGCGCGAAGTCGTCGAGGGCCGCCAGTTGCGCGCGGTAGCGTGCGCGATAGGCCGCATCGTCCTCGAATTCGATGCCTTCGGCCGCGAGCTCGGCACCGATCTCGTAGTAGATGTCGAGGTTGCGCAGGTCCGGCACGGGCGTTTCTCCCCGTTCGGCATCGCCCTGCATCTGCCAGAACAGCTCTTCGAGACGCCGGGCGAGGGCGGGCATGTCGCGCAGCGGGCAGCTCTCGCGCTGGCTTTCGAGCGCTTCGCGCACGGCCGCAAGGCTTGCCCGGTCTTCGGCGAAGGCGATGGCCTTGCGCACGTAGTCATCAGGGCCGCTGCAAACCATTTCGGGAATGCCGGCGGCGGTGACGATGCTGGCGCAAAAGCGCGAGGAGAAGCTCTTGCCCGCGATGGTGAGGACGGGCAGGCCCTGCGTGACCGCATCGGCGGCGGTGGAATGCGCGCCATAGGGGAAGGTGTCGAGGAAGAGGTCGGCAAGGCCGATCCGCGCGAGATGGTCCGGGTTCACCGCCTTTCCGGCGAAGATCAGCCGGTCCGGCGCAATACCCGCCTCCTGCGCCAGCACGCGGAGGCGCTCGTTGGCGACGTCGTCGCCGGCGAGCAGCCAGAGCACGCTGCCGGGCGTCGCCGCCAGGATCGCCATCCATCGGGCAAAGCAGGCGGCGGTGACCTTCTGCATGCCGTTGAAGCTGGCAAAGACGAAGGCGTCCTCCGGCAGGCCGGCGGCCGTGCGGCTGGGCCGGGGGCTCACCGCACGCTTGCGGTCGACCGGCTGGTTGCAGGCGATGCGCAGGACCTTTTCCGTATAATAAAGCTCGTTTTCCGGCGGCACGATCGTCCCGTCGGCGATCATGTATTGATGGTACGGGCTTCCCATCGTGCCGGGATAGCCGCAGAAATTCACGATCACCGGCGCGGGCCGATAGGCGAAGATCTTCGTGCGGGCGTGCTTGGTGTACCCGTTGACGTCGATAAGGATGTCGATCTCGTCCGCGACGATCTGCCGGGCGGCGTCGATGTCGCTGAGGGTGGCGATGTCGCGCCAATGGTCGACGGCCTGCCTGATGCGCGCCTGCGTCTGGTCGATCGGCGCCGGATCGCCGCAATAATAGGCGAAAATCTCGACGGACGACTTGTCGTGCAGTTCCAGCACCTCGCTCAGCGCGAAGCCCACGGCATGCTGGCGCAGGTCCGACGAGACGTAGCCGATGCGCAGGCGCTCGCCGCTGCCGGTCCTCTGCCGCACCGGTTTGCGCTCCAGCGCCGCAAGGTCGGCCGGCCGGCCGATGGTCTGGCGGCAATAGCGGTGTGCCTTCGCCATCTGGAACAGCGGATCGTCCGCATGGCAGGCGATCGACATGGCGGACATGGCGTCCATGAAGTGGCGGGTCGTGAGGTGGATGGACGGTGCGATGACGGGCCACTTGCACTGGCGCATCCGAAGCGAGATCCAGTGCTGCGCCGCTTCCGTGCGCGAGGGCTGCAGCTCCATCGCCTGCCAGAGCGCCGCCTCGGCCTCCTCCAGATGGCCGGTGCCTTCGAGCACGCGGCCGATGTGCTGGAGGGCGAGCAGCCGGTTGCCGAGCCGGTCGGGCGTCACCTCGGCCGTCGCATCGGCGAAGGTGCGCCACTGCTGCACGGCCTGGCCGGTCAGCCCGCAATCCTCCAGCGTCCGCCCGAGATTGATATGCGCCTGGCCGAAGAGCGGGCTCATCCGCACAGCCGCGCGCAGGGCATGCAGCGTGCCCGTGACGTCCCCGGCCTTGGAAAGCGAGACGGCATAATTGAAATAGGCCAGATGCAGCAGCGGATTGGCGTCGTTGAAGGCGATCCACGTCTTGTAGAGCTCGATCGCCGCCGCCGTCTGGCCCGCCCCGGAAAGCGTCTCGGCCGTCTGGAACAGGTCTGCGAGCGAGAGCTGCTGCGTGCGCGCGCGCAGCAGGAGATGGAGGAACGACGCATTGGGATCGGGCGCGGAAGAGGGGCTGACGGTCATGGTCATCCTGCGGCAAGGGGCCGGCTGGCCGGGCTGTTGGACGGCTCGAAACGAGCGCGTCCCTTGCTAGCAATGCAGCCTTGTCTCGGGCTGGCCGATTTCTGCGGACTGCGGGAACACGGGCAATCTATTAATTGTAAATTAAAGGTTGTGACCTAACAATCCAGCCAGTCGCGGATCTCGTGGCTGCTGGCATAGGGATCGGGTCCGTTTTCGGCGGCCCGGAAGCATGACGCCCCGATGCACAGGCTCGTGCGAGCCATGTCCTCCTTAATTTTCCTCGTCTGCAGGATTCCAGAGCGCTTTGTCCACTGGGAGCCGCTGTGGCTTGAAGCGTGAACGCTCGGGCGCCGAATTTTCGGCGGGGAAGTAAATTTGGCACAGCATTGAGGTAGCACACTCATGTCGATTATTTCCGCCCTGAAACCCGATCAATTTGCACTCATCAAGACCGCTGACCTTGCAGGCCTGACGAAGGAAGACGTCAAGTCGCTCACGGCTGCGCAGATCAAGACGCTCGACAAGGACGAACTGGCCGAGCTCAACAAGGAAGGCCTTGCAGAGTTCAGCGCCGCCCAGTGGAAGGCCGTTTCGGCCGCTGCCGCATCCGGCCTCACGCCGGACCAGGTCGACGCGCTCGGCGACAAGGTCAGCCTTCTGTCCGCTGCCCAGATCAACGAAATCTACAAGGCCAGCGGTACGCTCAGCAACACGCAGGTGACCGCGCTGACGGCGACCCAGCTCAAGGCCCTCGACAAGGATGCCGTTTCGGCGATCCTGAACACGTCCGGCGCCACCTTCCAGCAGGGCGAGATCGAGGCCATCAGCACCAAGGTGATCTCCGAACTCAGCGATGCCGATCAGAAGGCCCTGCTCGTCCTCGGCGGCGCGGCTGACAATACGAAGGTGACCACCCTGACGGCCAAGCAGATCGCGGCGTTCAATCCCGTGATGGTCGGAACCCTCGAAGCCGCCGACTTCGCCGCGCTCAACACGACCCAGGTCAAGGCCTTCTCGGCCGCCCAGGTCAAGCTGATCAACATGGAGGAGTTCACCGCGAACTTCAAGGATCTCAGCGCCAAGCAGATCGCCGCGCTCGATGCCGATACCCAGATTGCAGGCCTGGCCAACGACCACCTGAAGGACCTCGACAAGACGCAGGTCGCAGCCTTCACGAACGCGCAGGTCGCAAAGCTGGACATGACCGAATTGGGCGATCAGGTCCAGTTCTTCACGGCCAAGCAGATCGCAGCCATCGACACGACCAAGATTGCTGACGTCGATGTCACCAAGCTGAACGTGACCCAGGTCAAGGCATTCACGGCCGCGCAGTTGGTCGAGGTGGATTTCACCAAGTTCGGCAACGATGCTGACGGCAAGGACCAGCTCGCGGCCCTGACCACCAAGCAGCTCGCCGGTACCGGCATCGGCGCCAAGCTTGCGACGCTGAGCGGCACCCAGATCAAGAGCCTGACCCCGCAGCAGGTCGCTTCGCTGGGCAAGGACACGATCACCGCCCTGGCGGGTGCGGATCTCATCAAGGAGATGACCGACGGCCAGCTCAAGGCGATCAGCGTCAAGGCCATGGCCGGCCTGACTGACGCTCACATCGCCGACCTCGCGAAGGAACAGATCGCCGTTCTCACGGACAAGCAGATCGGTTCGCTGACCAAGGAACAGGCCGCCGGCCTGACCGGTGAGCTCGCCACGGCACTGACGAAGGACCAGATCGCCAAGATGAGCGCCGATGCGCTGTCCGCGATCTCGGCAGAAGACTTTGCGACCTTCGAGCCGGATGAAATCGCCGCCATCAGCACCAAGGCCCTCTCCGCTCTGGGCGCCAGCTACTTCGAAGCGCTGGCCGACACCGGCAACACCCTCGGCGACGCGCAGATCGCGGCCCTGACGGACAAGCAGGTCAAGGCCCTGAACGATACCCAGCTCAAGGCTCTTGGCGACGGTATCGCGAAGCTGTCCGACAACAGCTTCAAGGCGCTGTCGGCCAAGCAGATCGGCGGCCTGGCAGCCGGCCAGATTCCGAAGCTGAACGTGACGCTTCTGTCGCCGGCACAGGTTGCCGGGATGACGCCCACGCAGGTCGGCGAACTCGAGGACACCCAGATCAAGGCGCTGACGGAAGGTCAGATCAAGGCCCTGACCACGGCGCAGCTCTCGAGCATGGAAGCCGATCAGGTCAAGGCGCTGGAAGTCGGGCAGATCGCATGGCTTACCGCAAAGCAGGTCGGCGCGCTGACGTCCACCCAGACCAAGGAGTTCAGCAAGGAGCAGGCCGAGGCCCTGACGACCGCCCAGATCGGCAGCCTCTCGGCTGACGCGGTCGGTGGCTTCACGGACGAAGCTCTTGCCAACTTCACGGTCGGCGACATCACCCTGATCAGCACCAAGGCCATCTCCGGCCTGAAGGAAGAGCAGCTCGCCCAGCTGAGCGCCGATCAGATCAAGGAGTTCTCCGACAAGCAGGTCGCCGCCATGACCAACCAGGTCCTGATGAAGGTGATCGAAATGTACGCGGAGAACAACACCACCCCGTAAGGCCCTTCGGCCTGCGGAAATCTCCGGGAACAAGCGGCGCGACCTCGGTCGCGCCGTTTCTCGTTCGTGCCGCCCGCTGCAAGTTCTGCCCATGGAAAATTCAGGATTTCTTCATCGACCTTACCGGTTCCTTAACGCCATTAACCTTTTGTTAACCATTACCCGTTAACCAGTCGTTAAGAACGACGGACTGGCGCCCAGGGCAAACGAGTGGCGCCGGATGCATGAAGCCCTCGGTCGTTACCGGTTCCCGCCTCACTCCGGCATGTCCCGACAAACTCCTTCTCCAGGGCAAGTGCCAAATGACCAGCATCCTGACCAACTCCGCCGCCATGGCGGCGCTGCAAACCCTCCGTTCCATCGACAACAGCCTCGAGACGACGCAGGCGCGGGTTTCCTCCGGCCTTCGCGTCGAAACCGCCGCCGACAACGCCGCCTACTGGTCGATCGCCACCACGATGCGCTCCGACAACCGCGCGATCTCCACCGTCGCGGATGCCCTCGGCCTCGGCGCCGCCAAGGTCGACACGGCCTATACCTCGCTTGAGAACGTCATCGAGGTGATGAGCGAGATCAAGGCCAAGCTCGTGGCCGCCCGCGAGCCCGGCGTCGACAAGAACAAGATCAACGATGAGATCCTCGAGCTGAAGAACCAGCTCGTTTCGGCCTCCCAGTCCGCCTCCTTCTCCGGCGAGAACTGGCTCTACAATACCGGCACCGATCCCCTGGGCGTCAAATCGGTCGTCGCCTCCTTCGTCCGCAGCGCCGGCGGCAACGTGAAGGTCGCGACGCTCGACTTCAACACCGAGAACTCGGTGCTGATCGACATCCAGGACCCCGACCGCGGCTACCTCACCAAAGCGATCGAAATCGACGACATCATGGAAAATCCCCCGGCCGGCATCGGCCCCTATGTGATGATCGACATGGACCTGATCGACAATCCCGATCCCGACGCGACCGGCGTCATCCAGATCAAGGGCGACACGACCTACGAAGAGCTCGACGCCATGATCAGCGTCACGGACTACATCATCAAGGACCTGACCAACGCCGCCTCCACGCTCGGCGCCATCACCAAGCGCATCAACATGCAGGAAAGCTTCGTCGCCACGCTCGGCGACGTGATCGACAAGGGCATCGGCCGCCTCGTCGATGCGGACATGAACGAGGAATCGACCCGCCTCAAGGCGCTGCAGACCCAGCAGCAGCTCGGCATCCAGTCGCTCTCCATCGCCAATTCCAGCGCCGAGAACATCCTCCAGCTCTTCCGCCAGTAAGGGAAGGCAGATCAATCCGCCCGGCCGCTGGTCATCGGCCGAGGCGGGCGGTTGGGTCGCGCTATTTGCCCTGGCGCGGCCCAACACCCTTCATCTTCATCCTCGCACAAGTTTGAACCCCTAGGCTCGACGGCACGATCAGGAAGATTGTGCGCCCTTTCGCCACCCGGAAGGCGCGGTGTCCGGGAGACAGGTCAGCAGTGTTGTCAGGTAAGAGTGTCATTGCGAGGAAACGTCCAAGCGGCCCGCGGCCATCCCGCCGGGCCCTGCCGGCGTTCGGCGGGTATGCTGCGGGACCGGGGGATGCGGCATGAGCACCCATCTTGCCCGATACCTCAAGGATTTCGGCGCGCCGCCGCGCATTCAGGCACCGGTCTTCCAGCAGTCGCGTTTCGCGCAGGAGGGCGCCGTGCCCGCCGAGCCCTTCGCCCTGCCGCCCGCCCTGCCGCCGGTCGACGTGGAGGCCGAGCGGGCGGAAGCCTACGCGGA
Source organism: Shinella sp. PSBB067 (assembly GCF_016839145.1). Classification (NCBI taxonomy): domain Bacteria; kingdom Pseudomonadati; phylum Pseudomonadota; class Alphaproteobacteria; order Hyphomicrobiales; family Rhizobiaceae; genus Shinella; species Shinella sp. PSBB067. Next base: position 4,516,044 of record NZ_CP069303.1, read on the forward strand.
GGGCCGGGCCGAAGCCGGCACGGAGCTTGCCGCCACGCACGAGGCCGAGATCGCGGCACTGAACGAAGCGCACCGGGCCGAACTCGAAGCACTGAGGATCCGCTACGAGCAGGACTATGCGGCAGCGCTTGCCGAGCGGTTTTCCACGCTGGCGGAGACGGTTTCCGATCGCGTCGCCGCGCAGGCCGCCCAGGTGCTCGCCCCCGTCATGAGCCAGGTGCTGACGAAGGGCGCGGTGGCCGATCTCGCCCGCATGATCGCCGAGGGCCTGCAGGAGGGCGAGGGCGTCACGATCACCGTGAAGGGACCGTTGAACCTCTTCGAGCAGTTGAAGTCGCATTTCGAGGAGCCGGCCCCGGTCTTCCGCCATGTCGAGATGCAGGATGTCGATCTGACGGTGGAGTTCGGCGATACCGTCCTGGTGACGCGGATGGCGGCCTGGGCTGACACCGTGCGCAAGGTGCTTGCATGAGCGAAGGCGAAAACCACCACCACGGCAAGAACGAGATCATCATCGTCAAGCGCCATGGTGACCATGACGGCGACCACCATGCCGCCGCCTGGAAGATCGCCTATGCCGACTTCATGACGGCGATGATGGCGTTCTTCCTCGTCATGTGGCTCGTCAACGCCGCGAACGAGGAGACGAAGGCCTCCGTCGCGTCCTATTTCAACCCGATCAAGCTGACCGACGACAAGCCGGCCGAAAAGTCCCTCAAGAAGCCTGCCGACAGCAGCGAAGGCGCCTCCACGCAGGACAAGTCCAAGGAAGAAGGCCAACAGCAGGCAAGCGGCAACGGCGCGGAAAAGGGCCGGGACGAGAACACGACGGCCGGCGAGGAGATGAAATATTCCGAGGCCGATTTCTTCAGCAATCCCTATTCGGTTCTCTCCGAGATCGCGCAGGAGGTCGGCCAGCAGGCCAATGTCAGCGCCAAGGGCGAGGGCGGCGCGGCCAATTCCGGCCCCGCCACCGGCGCCAATGGCGGCGAGGCCTATCGCGACCCGTTCGACCCCGATTTCTGGACGCAGCAGGTCGAAATCTCGCAGGCGACCGACGCCGGCAGCGAGGGCAAGCCGCAGCAAGACAAATCCGGCCGGCAGATGGCCGCGGTGGACAAGGATCGCACCGTAGAGGAAGCGCTGGCCAAGGCGGACGCGGAGGCCGGGGCGAAGGCGGCGGAAGAGGCGAAGGCCGCGACGGACGAGGCCGTCGCCGAGGCCGCGAAGGAGCGGGAAGACCAGGCGAAGGCCGAGGAGCAGAAGAAGGCCGACGAGCTCAAGCAGCAGATCACCAGGGAGATCGGCACGCTCGGCAAGCTGGCCGAGGGCCTGTCGGTCACGCCCTCCGAGGGCGGCCTTCTCGTCAGCCTCACCGACCAGCTCGATACGCCGATGTTCAATATCGGCTCGGCCGTGCCGCGGCAGGAAATGGTGCTGGCCATGCAGAAGATCGGCAAGATCCTCGAAGGCCGGCCGGGCGCCGTCGCCATCCGCGGCCATACGGACGCGCGGCCTTTCGCCGGCGGCAAGAACGACAACTGGCGCCTGTCCATGGATCGCGCGCAGAGCGCCTATTACATGCTGGTGCGCGGCGGTCTGGAGGAGAAGCGCGTCAGCCAGGTCTCCGGCTTTGCCGACCGCCGCCTGAAGGTGCCGGACGATCCGATGGCGGATGCCAACCGCCGCATCGAAATCCTGATCCAGGCCGCAGGCGGCTGACACGATGGGCTTCCTCCGCCGCCTTCTCCTGACGGGTACGGTCATCGGCACGGCGCTTGCCGTCGCCGTGTCCGCGCGCGCGGAGAGCCTGGACGACCTCGCGCCCTACAAGATGATCCGCTCGCTGCAGTTCGTGCAGGATACGGTGGTGCTCGGCGACCATTCCGCGATGGAGATGCAGCGGTTCCTGCTGACGACCATCGACGAGCGCCTGCGCACGGCCGAGCCCGCCATCTTCGACGACCCGCGCAACGTCGATGCGGCGCTCGTCTATGCGATGAGCGGCGGCAATCCCGACACGCTGGAGCTCCTGATCAGGAAGGACATAGGCGGCCATTTCGATTCCCGCCTCACCGATGCCCTGCGCAGTTATCTCGGCGGGCGGGGCAGCCAAAGCGTCAAGTCGCTGGCGGAGATCTTCCCGGAATACAAGCGATCGCGCGTCGGCCCCTATCTGGCGCTGGTCTCGGCCAATTCGGTCATCCGCAAGGATCCGAAGCTTGCGCTCAGCTATTTCGACTGGGCCCGCCTCGTGGCGCCCGGAACCATCGTGGAGGAGGCGGCCCTGCGCCGCTCCATCTATCTGGCGGGCGAGGCCGGCTGGGTCGACAAGAGCATGACCTATGCCAACCGCTACGCGCGGCGCTTCCTGCGCTCGCCCTATGCGAGCCAGTTCGCCGATCTCTTCGTGAAGCTCGCCGTCGACCATTTCGACGCGCTCAAGGAGGAGGACATCCTCGAGGTCCTCTCCTTCATGGACGTGCCCCGCCAGCGCGAGGTCTATCTGCGCATGGCGCGGCTGGCGGCGATCTCGGGCAAGAACAAGCTGGCCTCGCTTGCGGCTGAACGCGCCCAGATCCTTTCGGGCGACGGCGAGAGCGTTCCGAAGGTGCTGGCCGATCTTTATTCCGGCCTCGCCTCGGTGCCTTCCAGCGACGTCGCCTCGGCTATGGAGGCGATCGCCGCCATTCCCGACGACCAGCTATCGGCGAAGGACCGGGCGCTGAAGGCGGCGGCGCGCGCGGTGGCGGAAGAGGTTCTGCGCACGCCGAAGGCCGCAAGGGTGCCGGACGCGGTAGCGGAGGAACCGGTGCCCCAGGCAGCGGAAGACGCCTCCTATGACGGGTTGAACGAGGCGGAGAGCGCCGAACGGACGATGGATCCGCAGGCCGCGGACGGCGGGCAAACGCCGGTCGCTGCCGCGCCGCAAAAGGAAACCGAAGAGCAGCAGGACAAGGCGGGCATCGACCCGGCATTCGACTCGTTCGTGTCGAGCGGCCGGTCCAAGCTCGACGAGATCGATGCGCTCTTGAAAGGAGAAGGCAGTTGAGCACCATAGATAGCGGAGTTTTGGGTATCGCGCCCGGCCAGGCGCCGTCCCGGGGCAAGGCCGCCGGCTCCTCCGAGAAGGGCGATTTCGCCGCCACGGTCGCAAGCTTCCATCCGAAGGAAGGGGAGGAGGGCCGCAGGGGCGGTCGCATCTCGATCTCCGGCAACGGCCAGGGCGAGCATGAAGCCGAGCCGATGAACGGTATACGGGCGAAGGCGTCCCATCGCGACGTCTCGGCGCTTGCCGAAGCGCTGCGCAAGGCCACCGCCGAAACGTCCGGCGAGGATGGCGAGGACAAGCCGGCGGCGCATGCGGGCGCAGGCCGTTCCGGCCGCAAGGCCCATGCCGGCGCCCGCGAGGGCGGCGGGGCGGAGACGCCGAAGGCCGGCGACCCGGCTGTCGACGGCACAAAGGAAGCCGCAGCGGGCGGGACGGAGGTCGGCAATCTGCTGGAGCTTCTGGCGGCGCCCGCCGTCCCGGCCCATGCGGCGGCGCCCGACGGTGCCGCGATCCGGGAAGCCCGTGCGCAGGCGGGCGGCAAGGCCGCCGGCAAGGTGGATCTGTCGGCCGGCGGGGTGGTTGCCGGTACTGACGACGCCGCTGCTGGCGAAGCCGCAGACGCAGGCGACGTGCAGCGATCGGGCAAAGACAGGCTCTTCCGCCTGGCCCGCGCGGACGGCAAGGGCCGCGAGCTTGACATGACCATCGCCGGTGCCGGTGACCGCGCGACCCTTCGCGATGCCAGCCCGACCGGGCCGCGGGGCGAGACGGTGACGGTGGTGGATGCGCGCCGCTATATCGGCCTTGCGCCCACGGGCAATGCCGGCGCCGTGACGACCGCGATCACGCAGGATCCGCAATGGACGTCGTCGCTCAGCGCCACCGGGGGCCTCACCCAGGCGGAGGCGGCGACCGGCAAGGTCGTCAACACGCTGAAGATCCAGATGCATCCGATCGAGCTCGGCCTCGTGACGGCGACGCTGCGCCTGCAGGGCGATGCGCTGGTCGTCTCGCTGCAGGTGGAGACGGGTGAGGCCTATCGCCAGCTCAACGACGACCAGGATGCCATCGTGCGGGCGTTGCGCGGCCATGGCTTTGCCGTCGACCAGGTCACCGTGCAGCTTGCGCCGGCGGATCGCGGTGCAGGCACCCAGCAGGGCGACGGGCAGGGGCAGCAGTTCTCCGGCCAGCCGCAGGCGCGCGCGGGTGGCAACGGCCGTGAGGGCAACGGCGAGGGCGCAGGCACATTCGGACGCGAAGGAAAGTCTCATGAGGGCAATACGTCGGAAAACGCTGCTGGCCTCGCTGGCGGCCAGTCTGTGCGCTCTGGCGGCGTCTATCTCTGACGCTGCCGCTTCCGTCGGCTCCTGCGAGCGGGAAATTCTCGCCGCCGCCGCCAAGTACGATATTCCGGCAGGCATCCTCTATTCCGTCGGCCTCACCGAGACCGGCCGGAAGGGCTCCTTGCAGCCCTTCGCGCTGAACATCGAGGGCAAGGCCTATTTCGGCAGGAGCCGCGAGGAGGCTTTGCAGGCTTTCGAGGCGGCGCGCGCCCGCGGCGCCAAGCTGATCGATCTCGGCTGCATGCAGATCAACCACCACTTCCACGGCGATCATTTCGCATCGCCTTCCGAGATGTTCGACCCGCGCAAGAACGTCGAATATGCCGCCGCCTTTCTTGCGCGCCTGCACGCCCGCCACGAGACCTGGACCATGGCCGTCGCGCGCTACCACGCCGGCCCGAACAACGACCCAGCCCAGAAGCGGTATGTCTGCCGGGTGATCGCGAACCTGGTCGCGACGGGGTACGGAAGCTGGACGCCGAACGCCAGCCGGTTCTGCAAATAACTCGACCGTAAGTTGAATTTCCGTTCTACCCAGGATTTGTCCCACAATGTGGCGGGATTGCGCCTGTTTTGCGATGGCAAGGCAGGGCGTTAACCTTTATTAACTTTTCCACCAAAAAATTGTGCCTTGTCTCGCCTTGGGATACTATATGTAGACCAAATCGGCACAGATTTCTTAATCAACTGTTAAAATCAGCCGTTTAGTTCCTCTAGTTGCCGGCGATTCGGCCGATTCGTACCAGTGTTTGAACGAGGCACCACACTGATTCGGAGGCGGACGAATGATCGTAGTGGTTGATGAGCGCGAGCTCGTTAAAGACGGCTATACTTCTCTTTTCGGTCGCGAGGGCGTGCCCTCGACGGGGTTCGATCCCCGTGAATTCGGCGAGTGGGTCAACACCGCCGCCGATTCGGACATCGATGCGGTGGAAGCGTTCCTGCTCGGCCAGGGCCAGATTTCCATGGAACTGCCGCGCGCGATCCGGGACCGCTCCCAGGCCCCGGTGATCGCGGTCAGCGACACCCCTTCTCTCGAAACCACGCTTGCCCTCTTCGACAGCGGCGTCGACGACGTGGTGCGCAAGCCGGTCCACCCCCGTGAGATCCTGGCCCGTGCGGCGGCCATCCGGCGTCGCCTGAAGGCGCTCACCAACTACACCGATATCGGCCCGATCCGCGTCTTCTCGGACGGCCGCGATCCGGAGATTTCCGGCAGCGTCTTCCCGCTGCCGCGCCGCGAGCGCCGCATCCTGGAATATCTGGTCGCCAACCGCGGCCGTCGTCTTTCCAAGACGCAGATCTTCAACGCGATCTACGGCATCTTCGACGAGGACGTCGAGGAGAACGTCGTCGAAAGCCACATCAGCAAGCTGCGCAAGAAGCTGCGCAAGAAGCTCGGCTTCGACCCGATCGATTCCAAGCGTTTCCTTGGCTACTGCATCGACTGGCAGAGCTGAAAAGGGATTGCGGCTGGCGGGAAGGCGGATCCCGGCAGCCAGCTTCACGCAAGGCCCATCCCATAGGGTCTGAGCACGAGACGAACGGGGAATTCCAGATGAGCCTTTACGGTACGATGAGAACGGGTGTTTCCGGCATGAACGCGCAGGCGAACCGCCTCAGCACGGTCGCCGACAACATCGCCAATGCGAACACGACGGGCTACAAGAAGGCTTCCACGCAGTTCTCCTCGCTGATCCTGCCTACCACCGGCGGCGCCTACAATTCGGGCGGCGTGACGACGGACGTGCGCTATTCGATCTCCTCGCAGGGCACCTTCACCTACACGACATCAACGACGGACCTTGCCATCAACGGCAAGGGCTTCTTCATCGTGCAAGGCTCCGACGGCGTGGAATACCTGACCCGCGCCGGCGCCTTCACGCCCCAGGCCGACGGGACGCTGCGCAATTCCGCCGGCTTCACGCTGATGGGCTATCCCTATTCCTCCGATGCAGACCCGACGATCGTCATCAACGGCTTTGCCGGCCTCGAAAAGATCAATCTCGCCTCGGGGGAACTGAACGTGCAGGCCTCCAAAAGCGGCTACCTGCATGTCAACCTGCCCTCCAACGAGGCCCATCCCTATTCCAAGGCGACGTCGCTCGTGGCCTATGACAGCCTCGGCAACACCCGCAAGCTCGACTTCACCTATTCGACGACGGCAACACCCGGCGAATGGGAACTGACCGTCACCTACACCGATCCCGAGACCAACGACGTCTACGACATGATGGATCCTGCCGGCCCGAGCGTGATCGTGCCCCCGGCGACGGCCACCCCGACGCAGCTTTCGTTCGACACGAACGGCAAGCTCGACATCGCCGGCGGCGCTCCCGACAAGATCACGACGGGCGAGCTGACGATCGGCGGCGGGGTCCTCAACGGCCTGGAAATCTCCATCGGCGGCGCCACGGGCGGCAGCACGCAGCTTGCGGCGGCCTTCGCGGCCAAGGGCGACATCGACGGCATCGGCCCCAGCGGGGTCGCGGGCTACGAGATCAGCGACGACGGCATCGTCTATCTCAAATACGAGAACGGCGACCTGTCGCCGAAATACCGCATCGCCATGGCGGACGTGCAGAGCCCGGACAATCTCAAGCCGCTGCCCGGCAACGTCTACTCGCAGAGCAGCGATTCCGGCGTCATCGTCATGGGTTATGCCGGCAACGGCGGCTACGGCAAGATCCTCTCCGGCGCGCTGGAGGATTCCAACGTCGACATCGGCGAGGAACTGACGGCCATGATCGAATCGCAGCGAAACTATACGGCGAACTCCAAGGTCTTCCAGACCGGTTCGGAACTCATGGAAGTTCTCGTCAACCTGAAGAGATAAGGCGGCCGCGGCCGCGCGTGCATTCGAGAGTTAGGTAGAACCGATGTCGCTTTCAGCAGCAATGAAGACTGCTCAGTCCAGTTTTTCCAACGTCGGCCTGCAATCGGCCGTCGTTTCGAAGAACATTGCCAATGCAAGCAACCCGGCCTACGCCCGCCGTGCGGCGATCCTTGCCACGGCGTCCTCCGGCGCGACGGTGGTCGAAACCCAGCGCGCCCAGAACGAAGCGCTGCTCAAGCAGAACCTTCTCAGCATCTCCAAGGCAGCCGGCCAGGATACGCTTCTTGCCGGCCTCTCGCAGATGAAGATGATGCTCGGCGGCGAGGACTACGAACTCGCCCCGTCGACCTACCTCGCCAAGCTGCGCGACAACCTGCAGACCTTCGCCGACAAGCCGAACGAGGTCTCGCTCGCCGAGACGGTCGTGGCGGATGCGATCGATGTCGCCAATTCGCTGAACGGCACGTCCCAATCGCTGCAGAAGCTGCGCGCCGAGGCGGACGCCGACATCGATACGGCGGTGACCGAGCTCAACCGCCTGCTCAAGGAATTCAAGACCTACAACGACAAGGTCAAGCAGAGCACGGCGGCCGGCGCGCCCGACAACGACGCGCTCGACCAGCGCGACAAGCTGCTGACCCAGATATCCGGGATCGTCGGCGTCACCACCGTCAACCGCACGAACAACGATCTGGCGCTCTACACCAGCGACGGCACCGTGCTGTTCGAGACGGTGCCGCGCACCGTCAGCTTCCAGCCGACGACGACCTACACGGCGGCGGTCGACGGCAACCAGGTTCTGATCGACGGCGTACCCGTCCAGGCCGGTGCGGGTGGCAACACCAGTGCGCAGGGCTCGATCGCCGCGCTTCTCCAGATCCGCGATCACACGGCGCCGACCTTCCAGAAGCAGCTCGACGAGATGTCGCGGACGCTCATCGCGATGTTCTCCGAGAATGTCGACGACGGCTCCGGCACCCTCGTGCCGACGGAAGGCCTCTTCACCTGGAGCGGCGTACCCACGGTCAATTCGCCCGGCCTCGGCGCCGTCATCAAGGTCAATCCGGCGGTGATCACCAGCCAGGGCGGCAACGCCATGCTGCTGCGCGACGGCATCAACGAGACGTTCAACGTCGACAACAATGCCAGCTTCTCGGAGCTTCTGAACGGCTATGCGGCGGCCTTCGAGACGCCGACGACCTTCGATCCGGACGCGGCGATCGACACGACCGGCACGATCCTCGCCTTCTCGACCGGCTCGGTCGGCTGGCTGGAGCAGGTGCGCAGCGCCGCCACCACGGCGAGCGACGACAAGAACGCCCTGCTCGGCCGCACCCAGGAAGCGTTGCAGAACGTGACCTCCGTCAGCCTCGACGAGGAGCTCGCGCTGCTTCTCGACCTCGAGCAGTCCTACAAGGCCTCGGCGAAACTCGTGGCGGCGGTCGATGAGATGATCAACGCGCTTCTCCAGGCGGCGGGCTAAGTCATGAAGGCTTCCTTCGTTTCCAACATGTCTCTCCAGAACACCATGCGGCTCACCGTCGCCAAGGCGCAGAAGGAGATGCAGCAGCTTCAGGAGGAAACGGTCACCGGCCGCCACGCGGACGTGGGCGCCGTGCTGGGCGCCAAGACCGCCCGCACGCTGAACCTGCACCGCGACCTCCAGCGCATGGAATCTCTCAAGAGCACGAACGCCCTGACGACCCAGCGCCTTGCCGCCTCGCAGGAAGCCCTCGGCCAGATGTCCTCGGCGGCGAACGACGCCATGGAGGTGCTGATCGCGCTTTCCGGCATCACCTCCGCCGACCAGCTCGATCTCGCCAAGCAGAATCTCGGCAACGCCCTTTCCACCTTCACAGCAGCGGCGAACACCTCGTTCAGCGGGGAATATCTCTTCGCCGGCATCAATTCCGACGTGATGCCGTTCAAGGACTATTTGCAGGAAACCCCACCGTCTGACGCCAAGGTCGCGTTCGATGCCGCGTTCTCTGCGCACTTCGGCTTCACGCAGACCGACCCGGCCGTCTCCAGCATCACGCCCGACGAGATGCAGGATTTCATCGCCAGCCTCGAGACGAGCTTCATGGGACCGGACTGGCAGACGGACTGGTCGAACGCCTCGGACGAGAACATGCAGAGCCGCGTCAGCGCGGCCGAGACGGTCCAGAGCTCGACGAACACCAATGCCGATGGAATGCGCTACATGGCGCTCGGCCTCGTGCTCGGCCAGGAGCTGCTGGCGCTCGGCCTGTCCGAAAGGACGCGCAAGACCGTCAGCGACTCGGCGATTGACTACATGGGCAAGGCGGTTTCCGGCATCGACGGCGAACGCTCCAAGCTCGGCATCTCCGAAGCGCGCGTCACCCAGGCCAATGTCTCGCTCAACGCCCAGATCACCATCCTCGGCACCAGCGTCAAGGACATGGAAGGCATCGATACCTATGAGGCCGCGACGCGGATCACCACGCTCGAATCGCAGCTCTCGCTCGCCTACACGCTCACGTCGAGGATCCAGAAGCTCAGTTTGCTGAATTACCTCTGATGACCAGAGGATACGGACACACATGAAGGATGTCTGAATGTATCAGTTTTCATACGCCGAGATCATGGAGGAGGGCGTCGCCGTCTCGAAGGATCGGGAGCGGCAGGTCCTCGAACGGTCGATCGAGCTCCTGAAGGCTGCAGCCGCCCGTGATGGCGGAAACTACGGCAAGGAGGCGGTGGAAGCCGTCTATTTTACCCGGCGGGTCTGGATCCGTTTCATCGAGGACCTCGGCAACCCCGAAAACCAGCTCGAGGACGAGCTTCGGGCAAACCTCATCTCGATCGCGATCTGGATCCTCAAGGAACTCGAAAAGATCCGCAAACGCGAATCCACGAATTTCCAGGGCATTATCGATATCACCACCATCATCAAGGATGGCATACAATGAAAAGTACACTGCGTATTTCGCTGAAGTCCGGGGAACGCATTTTCGTCAACGGCGCAGTCCTCAGGGTCGACCGCAAGGTGGCGGTCGAGTTCCTCAACGACGTGACCTTCCTCCTGGAAAACCACGTCCTTCAGCCCGAGCAGGCCACCACGCCGCTCCGCCAGCTCTATTTCATCGCGCAGATGTCGCTGATCAATCCGGAAGGCGCCGAGCAGTCGATCGCCATGTTCCGCAAGTCGGTCATCATGTTGCTGTCCTGCTTCAAGAACGAGGAAGTGCTGGCCGAATTGAAGCGCGTCGACGCGCTCGTGACCCAGGGCCGCGCCTTCGAGGCGCTGAAGGCCATCCGCGGCCTCTATCCGATCGAGGATCGCATCCTCAACAGCCAGGAAATGGCTCCGGCCACCATCGAACAGATCCGCAGGGAGATCGCACCATGGTAGACGCCGTCGGCACCCCGACCTCCTCCGGCTACATGCCCGGCGTGACCGCCGCCGATTCGGGCAAGGACACGAAGTCTGCTACGCTGAACTACGAGAGCTTCCTCAAGCTGCTCGTGGCGCAGATGAAGAACCAGGATCCGACCGAGCCGATGGACGCGACCCAGCAGATGGCCCAGCTTGCCACCTTCTCGCAGGTCGAGCAGACCATCAAGACCAACAAGAACCTGGAAAACCTGCTGCAGCGCACCTCGCTGCAGGAGGCCAATTCCGTCATCGGCCGCACCGTCACCAGCAACGACGGCAAGACTTCTGGCGTGGTCAAGGAAGTCACGCTATACAACGACGGTATCGTAGCGACGCTTGAGTCGGGCGAGAAGATCGTCGTCGGACCGGGCGTAACCGTGAAGTGAATCCATTCCGTGAATGAGGCAGACGCCCTCGACATAGCACAGGCAGCCATCTGGACGGTCATCGTGGCCTCCGGTCCGGCCGTCCTTGCCGCGATGATCGTGGGCGTCGCCATCGCCTTCATCCAGGCGCTGACCCAGGTGCAGGAAATGACCCTCACCTTCGTGCCCAAGATTCTCGCGATCTTCGTCACGATCGCCATCTCGGCCCCCTTCATCGGCGCCCAGATCTCCATCTTCACCAATCTCGTCTTCTCGCGCATAGAAAGCGGCTTCTAGCGGCGCTGCCCGGTCCTCGGCGGCGAAGGAGAGGCTTGCGCAAGCTTCGTTCTGTACCTCATCGGGTGAAATGGGCGACGCGTGTTCCGCGCCGCCGCCTCTCATGATGAGACGGGACGCATTCAGATGGCGCAAGTACCGGCAATCAACCTATCGAAGGTAAGCCCCAGCGGCCGCGACATCGCGTTCGCCGTGGGCATCCTGACGATCCTGTCGATCCTTTTCCTGCCGATCCCGGTCTTCATGATCGATATCGGGCTGGCCTTCTCCATCGCCTTCTCCGTCCTCATCCTCATGGTCGCGCTGTGGATCCAGCGTCCGCTCGACTTCTCGTCCTTCCCGACCGTCCTGCTGATCGCGACCATGGTGCGCCTGGCGCTCAACATCGCCACGACGCGCGTCATCCTTTCCCACGGCAACGAGGGGCACGATGCGGCGGGCGGCGTGATCGCGGGCTTTGCCAGCCTCGTCATGTCCGGCGACTTCGTCATCGGTATCATCGTCTTCATGATCCTGATCGTGGTGAACTTCATCGTCATCACCAAGGGCGCGACACGTATCGCCGAAGTCGGCGCGCGCTTCACACTCGATGCCATTCCCGGCAAGCAGATGTCGATCGACGCCGACCTCTCGGCCGGCCTGATCGACGAGAAGCAGGCGCAGCTCCGCCGCCGCGAGCTGGAAGAGGAGAGCTCCTTCTTCGGCTCGATGGACGGTGCCTCGAAATTCGTGCGCGGCGATGCCATCGCCGGCCTTCTCATCACCGCCATCAACGTCTTCGGCGGCATCATCATCGGCTATTTCCGCCATGGGATGGAGCTTTCGGAGGCTGCCGACGTCTTCGTCAAGCTGTCGGTCGGCGACGGTCTCGTCTCGCAGATCCCGGCCCTCATCGTCTCGCTCGCCGCCGGCCTCATCGTCTCGCGCGGCGGCACGGCGGGCTCCACGGACCAGGCGGTCATCAACCAGCTCAGCGGCTATCCGCGCGCGCTTCTCGTCGCGGCCGGCCTGATGGTGCTGCTCGCCCTCGTGCCGGGCCTGCCCTTCTTCCCCTTCATGGTGCTCGGCGGCATCATGGCCTTCGGAAGCTGGGTCATCCCGCGCCGCATCGCGGAGGAGAACCGCGTCAAGCGCGAGCAGGAGGCCCAGGAGGTCCAGGCCACGCGCGACCAGGAGAAGGATTCGGTCAAGTCGATGCTGAAGACGGCCGAAATCGAGCTCCTGCTCGGCAAGCAGGTGTCCACGCGCCTGCTCGGCGCCCATCAGGAACTGGCTTTCCGCGTCGGCAAGATGCGCAAGAAGTTCGCCGCGCAGTACGGCTTCGTCGTGCCGGAAATCAAGGTGTCGGACGACATCACCATTCCCGACAAGTCCTACCAGATCCGCATCCACGGCACGACCGTCGCCTCAAACATCGTGCGGGTCGGCGAAGTGCTCGTGGTCACCGGCGGCGGCCGCAAGCCGAGCGTGCCGGGCGACGACATCCGCGAGCCCGCCTTCGGCATGCCGGCCGTCTCGATCCTGGAGACCTTTGCCGAGGACCTGCGCCGCGAAGGGTTCCACCCGATCGACAACGTGTCGGTCGTCCTCACGCACCTGTCCGAAGTCATCCGCAACAACCTGCCGCAGCTTCTGTCCTACAAGGACGTGAAGGTGCTCATCGAGCGCCTTGATCCGGAATACCGCAAGCTGGCGGACGAGATCTGCTCGTCGCACATGTCCTATTCCGGGCTGCAGGCCGTGCTCAAGCTGCTGCTCGCCGAGCGCGTCTCCATCCGCAACCTGCATCTCATCCTCGAAGCGGTCGCCGAGCTCGCCCCGCATGTCCGCAAGACCGAGCAGATCGTCGAGCATGTGCGCATCCGCATGGCCCAGCAGATCTGCGGCGACCTCACCGACAACGGCATCCTGCCGGTGCTGCGCCTCGGCAACAAGTGGGACATGGTGTTCCACCAGGCGCTCAAGCGCGACTCGAAGGGCGAGATCGTCGAGTTCGACATCGATCCCCGCCAGCTCGAGGAATTCTCCGAGCAGGCGACCCGGGTTATCCGCGAGTTTCTCGACCGCGGCACGCCGTTTGTGCTGGTCACGTCGCCCGAATCCCGCTCTTATGTGCGCATGATCATCGAGCGCCTCTTCGCCACATTGCCGGTCCTCTCGCATGTCGAGCTTGCCAAGGGCATCGAGATCAAGATTCTCGGCTCCATCTCATGATCACCGACCCGCAGGGCACGGTGCTGGCGCTGTTCGCCGCCTTCTGCCGTGTCGGCGGGTGCTTCATGCTGCTGCCGGGCTTCTCCTCCGCCCGTCTTTCCATGCAGATCCGCCTGTTCCTGGCGGTCGGGATCTCGCTGGCGATCCTGCCGATCATGTGGGACACGATCTATCCGCACACGTCGGGCGCGCTCGACGGCTATCTCAAGCTCATCGTTTTCGAGACGCTGACCGGCGCGGTCATCGGCCTCATCGCGCGCTACTACGTGCTCGGCCTGCAATTCGCCGGCACGGTGCTGACCATGATGATGGGCTTCAACTCGCCGCCGACGCCCGATGTGCTGGAGGACACGGCGGAAAACCAGTTGACGAACCTTCTGTCCTTCGCGGGGCTCCTCATTCTCTTCATGCTCGATTTCCACCACGTCGTCCTGCGGGCGCTGGTGGATTCCTACAATGTCATGCCGCTCGGCGAGGGCTTCAACCCGCAGAGCGCGCTGATCACGCTCACCGACACGCTGAGCCAGACCTTCATGATCATGCTGCGGCTCGCCAGCCCCTTCATCCTTTACGGCCTGGTCTTCAACGTCTCCATCGGTCTCATCAACAAGCTCGCCCCGCAGATACCGATCTATTTCGTCTCGCTGCCCTTCATCATCATGGGCGGCATGCTGCTTCTCTATTTCGGCGTTTCCTCGCTGCTGGAGATCTTCACCGCCGGCTTCCTGCCGGTCTTCCGGGGAGAGTAGCATGGCGCAGAACCGGTCGGACAAGCTGAAGCGCCTCGTGACGGTCCAGCGCCATCTGGAGAAGATGGCGGAGATCGACCTTGCCACCACCACCCGCCAGCGCCGGGAGGTGGCCGAGACGATGGACGTCGTCGTCGAGGCGATCAACTCGCTCGATCCCGTGCACCGCAGCTTCTCGCGCCACTATTCCGGCCAGTACGGCAAGCTGCAGCAGCAGGAGCAGATGCTGGCCAACGTGCAGGAGATGCACGAGATGCGCCTGGTGCGCGAGCGCGCCAAGGGCGACCGCATGGAAGACCGCATGAAGGAAGCCCGCAGCGCCGAGGACCGCGAGGCGGCGGACGATTCGATCTACGATCTCATCGACCAGCACATCGCCTATAAGGGCGGCGAATAGCGCTATCGCCAAGCCGCTGGAAGAAAAGGCGATTTGCCGCCCGCTTATCTAGCTTGCGCCAAAATGGATTCCGCACCCGCCGCGCTTGCGGCATCGTCATCCGCCACCAGCCTCCCGTAAGGTTGAGAAGCGATAGTCGCATCAGGACGATGAAGAGGTTTGCCGGAGCGGCCGCGGAAGCGGCGCGGGCGGAACCGTATGTCCGCGATGGTCATGAGGCTGGCGGACCGCCATGAGGACGGGTCCGGCTCTCGAGGTTTCACCTGAAAGGCTTTGAGACGTGGCAATTACACCCCCCAGCGACCTGGTGCTCGACGTCGTGCGCGCGGCCGACCCGGCACAGGTTCAGGAAGCGCAAGCCAAGCTGAAAACGAACCGCGCCGCCTTCGAGGCGAACAGCCTTGCCGAGGCGGGCGCCGGTTTCCAGGCCGCCGTCGGCATCCTCAACCGCGATACGGCCGCAACGCACGCCGCAGAAGGCGTCAAGGCCGTGGGTGCGAAGGCCATTCCCGAGCACCTGCGCAAGTTCGAATCGATGGTGCTGCAGAATTTCGTGAAGTCGATGATGCCGGCCGAGAGCGAAGAGGTCTACGGCAAGGGCACGGCCGGCGAAATCTGGCGCGGCATGATGGCCGACCAGCTCGGCGAGGCGCTGGCCAAGGGCGGCGGCATCGGCATCGCCGAAAGCCTCGCCGCCAAGAGCGGCGTTACCAAGCGGCCCCAGGAGAACGATGTCGATCGCGTGGCTGCCGGCATGGTGCAGTCCATGCAGCGCCAGGCCTTTGCCGACCTGACGCCGGGCATCAAGGAAGACGACAAGAAAGCATAAGCGGAGAACAAGAAAATGGAACAGGCGAACAACGAATTGCGGATCCGCACCGTCCTCGGCCGGCTCGAGACGATCATCGACAACGAGAACGACAATATCGGCAGCGATCCCCATTTCGATCTGCCCACCTCGAATGCCCACAAGAGCCGTTGCCTCTACGAACTGGCGATGCTGACGCGCGACGTGCGGCCGGAAGAGGTTCCGCCGACCTTCTCGACGCAGCTCGGCCGCGTGCGCGAGAAGCTCGCCACCAACGCCCAGCGCGTTTCGGCCCACCTGGAAGCGGTGCGGGAGGTCGTCGTCATCCTGAAGAATGCCGTTCAGGACCTGGAGGCTGACGGCACCTATTCGCAGGAACAGTTCCGCCTGGGTTACGGTACATGATCAAGCTGATAGGCACCGGCGTCTGGATTCTCGCGATCACGCTCGCCTCCGTCTACTTCTCGCTCAAGATGGCGTCGGCCCCGAAGGTCGATGCGGCCGCGGCCGAGCGAGAGGCGGCGATGGAATTCGTCAGCGGCCTGACCACGACGGTGCCTGTGATCGGGGAGGGAGGGGTCAGCGGCTACCTGCTGACCAAGCTCGCCTACAAGGCGAACAAGGACCTTGCGGCCAAGCAGGTCGTGCCCTTGCCGGAAATGATCACCGACGAGCTCTATACGCTGCTCGTCGGCAAGAAGATGATCGACGTTGCGGCGGCGGGCAGCTTCGACCTCGATGCTTTCCGGGGCGTGGTGAAGGAGGGGCTGAACCGCCGCTTCGGCGCCGAGGTCATCGCCGAGGTCTATGTCGAGCAGATCGACTACCTCACCACCGCCTCCGTGGCGAACCCGCCGCCGAAGCGCGGCGTGACGCTCTTCAAGGGCGAGGTCCCGGCGGTCGAAACGGCGCCGAAGAGCGGGCACTGATACCCTCCGCCGATGATCGACACCCGAAGGCCGGTCGCCTACAGCGAGCCGGCCTTTGCCGTCCTTGCCGGGCCGCGTGATGCCGTCACGCTCGACAGCTTGTGGCGCAGGACATGATAAAGGAAGACAGGTGCGGCGAGATCCGGCTGCCTGGCGAAGCGGCGCAGCCGCTCCAGACGGCTCGCGCGAACGGCGGCCGCCTTACGATACGTGCCGTCGGCAATCGCCTCGAACAGGCCCGCGACGCTCAATACCAGCCGGGCGTGGCCGGGCCCGACATGCCGGTCGATCCATGTTTCCTGTGCCGGGCTGCCCATGGAGACGAGCAATATGTCCGCCTTCGCGGCGCGCACGCGCTCCATGACCGCATCGGATTGCGCCCGGTCGAAGGCGCCGTCGGCGATCGGCAGGATGTCGTGCCAGGGCGTGTGGCGGCGCAGTTCCTCCGCCGCCTGCATCAGCATGGCCTGCTCCCCGCCGACCAGCGCGACGCGCATGGGCCGCGCAAGATAGGTCAGAAGCGCCGGCACGAATGTGGTGCCGCTGAGATTTGCCGGAAATCTCCGGCCGTGGAACATCTTGGAGGCGATGTCGATGCCGTCGCCTTCGGGCAGCACGATCTGGCGCTCCAGCACGGCCCGGTATTCCCTGTCGCTCATCATGCGGTTGCCGTTCCTTGCGTCGAGGAAGGCGATGACGCTTTGCCCGAAGGGCAGGCTGGCCATTTCTTCCGCGAAGGCCAGCGCCTCCGCCCAGCCGAGGTCGTAGACCGGCAGGCCGAGAATGTCCCGTTGCGAAGCGGCGATGTTGCCCGACGCGAAGGTCATGACGCAGTTCCTTCCCTTGCGGCTGCCCGACTCCAGCAGGTCATCACCCGCGCGGCCGGCGCATTCTGCAATGCCCGCGGAACCGGCGTCGTGCCGCTTCCGCAAGGCTTGCCCTGCCGTCGATCTAGCAAGTTCGCCTGAAGGGCCGTTTAAGGATTTCGGGAAAACACGGTCGAGCAGATTCACGCTTCGCTAACCATGCGATCAAGCCTTTGATACATATGTGTATTTTGCAGATTTCACGATTTTTGCGGTTCCGGCGGCCGAAGAATTCCTCATCGACGGCGTCCGGCGGGGACCTTGCGGCGCTTGAAGGGTTTCGGCACGGCACATCGCAGCAATGACGCGAAAGCGCCTTGCATGCGGTTTTGCGTCGCGCTTCCCGTCCGGGGCGCTTGAAATTATGTGATTTGGACAGCATAGGGCGTTAAGAGGCCATCCCGTCGAACGGCCGCCCCACTAGAGTGGGTTCAAAGCATCCAGGGAGAGAAATGTGACCACCATTATCGATGGGAAGCAGGTTGCCGCTTCCGTGATTGAGAGCGTCAAGTCCGCGACCGCCGCGCTGGAGAAGGATGCAGGCGTCAAGCCCGGCCTTGCCGTCGTCATCGTCGGCGACGATCCGGCCAGCCACGCCTATGTCTCTTCCAAGAGCCGCATGGCCAAGGAATGCGGCTTCAACTCCATCCAGCATACGTTGCCGGAGGAGACGACGCAGGAAGAACTCGCCCGTCTCGTCGAGACCCTCAATGCCGACGAGAACATTCACGGCATCCTCGTGCAGCTTCCCCTGCCGAAGCACCTGAATTCGGAGCCGATCATCCAGTCGATCCGGCCGGAAAAGGACGTCGACGGCCTGCACGTGGTCAATGCCGGCAAGGTCGCGACGGGCGATCTCGATGGCGGCCTCGTCTCCTGCACGCCGGCCGGCGCCATGGTCTTCGTGCGGCGCACGCATGGCGAGGATCTGTCCGGCCTCAATGCCGTGGTGATCGGCCGCTCCAACCTCTTCGGAAAGCCGATGTCGGCGCTGCTGCTCGCCGCCAATGCGACCGTCACGACCGCCCATTCGCGCACGAAGGACCTGCCCGCCGTCTGCCGCAACGCCGACATCCTCGTGGCGGCCGTCGGCCGGCCGGAAATGGTCAAGGCCGATTGGGTGAAGCCCGGCGCGACCGTCATCGATGTCGGCATCAATCGTGTCCCGGCCCCGGAGAGGGGCGAGGGCAAGTCGCGCCTCGTCGGCGACGTCGCCTTCGAGGAATGCGCGAAGGTGGCGGGTGTCATCACCCCCGTCCCGGGCGGTGTCGGCCCGATGACCATCGCCATGCTGATGGCCAATACCGTGATCGCCGCCTACCGCAAGGCCGGCAGGACGCCCCCGAAGTTCTGAAGCGGTTTCCGGCAAAAGGGCGCCCTTGGGGCGCCTTTTCATTTGGCGGGCGCCGGTCCCGTCGAGGCGCGCACGATGAGGTCGGCTTTCCAGAGTTCCTGCTGCGGCAATGTCTCCAGGTCGAGAATACCCGCGATGAGGCGGCGGGCGATGCGCTGGCCCGCGGCGCGCAGCGACGAGCGGGTCGTCGTCAGCGGCACCATGAAATTTTCCGGCTTCAGCATCGGCAGCACGTCGTCATGGGCAATCAGCGAGATGTCCGCGCCGAGCTTCAATCCCGCCTGGTTGATCGCGCGCACCGCGCCGAGAGCAAGGACCGTGCTGGAGCAGAGCACCGCCGTCGGCGGCGTTTCGAGCTGGAGGAAGCGTTCCATGGCGGTGAAACCGTGCTCGTCCGTCATCTGCGAGTGCTGCACGCATTCCTCGCGCAGCGTCAGGCCGTGTTCGGCGAGCGCGCGTTCCGTGCCTTTGCGGCGGCGGATCGCGAAGGCGAGGTAGTCCGGCCCGTTGATGAGGGCGAACTGGCGGTGGCCGAGCTGCGCGAGCAGGCGGGCGGCATCGTAGAAGGCGCCGGTATTGTCGATGTCCACGAAGGGGTAATCGGTGGCGACGCCGATCGACCGCCCGTGCACGACGAAAGGCATCTTCAGCGACTTCAGCATGGCGATGCGCGGATCCTTCTCGCGCATGTAGGCAAGGAACAGCGCATCGACATTGCCGCTCGCCACCAGCCGCCGGCAGGTCGCCGCCTCGTCTTCCGGATGGCTCGGATTGATGACGAAATGGAAATCGTGCTTGACCGCCTCGTCGCCGAGGCCGGCCAGGAATTCGCCGAAATGCACGTCGGATTCGATGCCATCGGCGGTCGGCATGACGAGGCCGATGGAACCGGCCCGGCCGGTCGCAAGGCGCTGGGCGGCGCGGTTCGGACGGTATCCGGTCTCCCTGACGGCCTCGAGCACGCGTTGGCGCGTCTCGGCATTGACCTCGGGATAGCCGTTCAACGCCCTGCTCACGGTTGTCTGGGAGAGGCCCAGCAATTGCGATAACTGCTTGAGATTCACATGCTTAGCTTTCTTGAAACATTCGAAGCGCTTTGAATTCCTCCGGCCGGCGTCTCGCCGGTCGCCTCCAAAACGCCCCGGCATCTAACATCAGCAAAACCTTCAGGAAAAGCCGCATCTGGCCGTTTTGCGACGCAAAACTACGCTGCACTGCACCAGAAGCGGCATTTCCCATTCAAATGATTTAGGGGGTACTTGACGAGGATGAGGGGTAGATGGGATGAAAGGAAATCCAAAGCGCTTTGAATTTTGGCGTTTTTTAGGGAATGCCTGCCCCGGGAGAGGGCGGGTTTGCTATGGGAGGCAAATCAGGTGAAGAAGACATTGATGATGACCGCTGCCCTCGCGTTTCTGATGGCCGGCGGCGCCGTCGCGGCTGATCTGAAATTCAAGCCGGGCGAGGATTCCAAGTTCAACTGGCAGAGCTTCGAGGACTTCAAGAAGGACCACGACCTCAAGGGCCAGACGCTCACCATCTTCGGCCCGTGGCGCGGCGAGGACGAAGCGCTCTTCAAGAATGTCTATGCCTATTTCGTCGAGGCGACGGGCGTCGACCTGAAATACTCCTCCTCCGAGAACTACGAGCAGCAGATCGTCATCGACACGCAGGCCGGCAGCCCGCCCGACGTCGCCATCCTGCCGCAGCCGGGCCTGATCGCCGACCTCGCCTCCAAGGGTTACCTGACGCCGCTCGGCGACGAGACGAAGCAGTGGCTGCTCGACAACTATGCCGCCGGCCAATCCTGGGTCGACCTGTCGACCTACAAGGGCAAGGACGGCAACGCCGCGCTCTTCGCCTTCCCCTACAAGATCGACGTGAAGTCGCTGGTCTGGTACGTGCCGGAGAACTTCGAGGACGCCGGCTATGAAGTGCCGAAGACCATGGAAGACCTCAAGGCGCTGACCGAGAAGATCGTCGCCGACGGCGGCACGCCCTGGTGCATCGGCCTCGGTTCGGGCGGCGCCACCGGCTGGCCGGCGACCGACTGGGTCGAGGACCTGATGCTTCGCACGGCATCGCCGGAAACCTACGACAAGTGGGTGACGAACGGCATTCCCTTCACCGATGCCGCCGTGGTCGGCGCGCTCGACGAATTCGGCTGGTTCGCCAAGAACGACAAGTTCGTCGACGGCGGCGCGGCGGCGGTCGCCTCCACCGACTTCCGCGACAGCCCGAAGGGCCTCTTCGCCTCGCCGCCGAAGTGCTACCTGCACCACCAGGCATCGTTCATCCCGTCCTTCTTCCCGGAGGGCACGGTGGTCGGCCAGGATGCGGACTTCTTCTACATGCCGCCCTATGCCAGCAAGCCGGAACTCGGCAACCCGGTCCTCGGTGCCGGCACGCTCGCCATGATCACCAGGGACACGCCCGCCTCGCGCGCCTTCATCGAGTTCCTCAAGACGCCGATCGCCCATGAGGTGTGGATGGCGCAGTCGAGCTTCCTGACGCCCTTCAAGAGCGCCAACAAGGAAGCCTATGCCAATGCCCCGATGAAGAAGCAGGGCGAGATCCTGCTCGATTCGACGACCTTCCGCTTCGACGGTTCCGACCTGATGCCGGGCAAGATCGGCGCGGGCGCGTTCTGGACGGGCATGGTCGACTTCGTCGGCGGCAAGTCGGCCAACGACGTGGCGGCCGATATCCAGAAGGCCTGGGACGCCATCAAGTAGATCCCGGTGAACCGGCCGGCATCCGCCGGCCGGTTTTTCCAAGCATGCCGAATGCAGCCGGACCATGCGGAACGAAGCCGCGTGAATGCTCGATGCGCCTCTGAGGGTCCATGAGGGGCGCATTCCTGGGGAGGAACTGTCATGCAGCAACTGTTATTCGCCATCTTCACGATGGTGGCGGGCGTGCTTGCCTGCGCCGTCTATTTCTTCGGAACGAACTGGCTGCTCGACAGGATCTTCCCCTCCAAGGGGCGGATGGGCGCCGAGGCGTCCCGCAACCTCAGGATCACCAATGCCGTCCGGCCCTGGCTCTTCATGGCGCCGGCGCTCTTCGCGCTCACCGTCTATCTCGTCTATCCGGTCTTCGAATCCGTGCGGCTCTCCTTCCACGACCGCTCGGGCCAGCAGTTCATCGGCTTGAGCAACTTCGCCTGGATGATCAAAGACGGCGAGTTCCGCCAGTCCATCTTCAACAATTTCCTCTGGCTGCTGGTGGTTCCGGCGCTTTCCACCTTCTTCGGCCTCGTCATCGCCGCGCTCACCGACCGCATCTGGTGGGGCAATATCGCCAAGACGCTGATCTTCATGCCGATGGCGATCTCCTTCGTCGGCGCGGCGGTCATCTGGAAATTCGTCTACGACTACCGTTCGGAAGGCTCCGAGCAGATCGGCATCCTCAACGCCGTCGTCGTCGCCCTCGGCGGCACGCCCGAGGCGTGGATGACCATTCCCTTCTGGAACAATTTCTTCCTCATGGTCATCCTGGTCTGGATCCAGACGGGTTTTGCCATGGTCATCCTCTCGGCCGCGCTGCGCGGCATCCCGGAAGAGACGATCGAGGCGGCCGTCATCGACGGCGCGAACGGCGTGCAGATCTTCTTCAAGATCATGGTGCCGCAGATCTGGGGCACCATCGCCGTCGTCTGGACGACCATCACCATCCTCGTCCTCAAGGTCTTCGACATCGTGCTCGCCATGACCAACGGCCAGTGGCAGACGCAGGTGCTCGCCAACCTGATGTTCGACTGGATGTTCCGCGGCGGCGGCGACTTCGGCCGCGGCGCGGCCATCGCCGTCGTCATCATGATCCTCGTCGTGCCGATCATGATCTGGAACATCCGCAACGCCACCAGGGAAATGGAGCGCTGAGATGATCGCCACCTCCCGTTCGCCGCTCATCCTCGTCGTCCATCTCTCGGTCCTCCTCATCGTCGCGCTCTGGACGCTGCCGACCGCCGGCCTTCTGATCTCCTCGCTGCGCGACAAGGACCAGCTCGCCGTCTCCGGCTGGTGGACGGCGCTGTCCACCTCCTCGCAGAACCTCACGGGCCGCGCCGCAACGCCGGAAGCGCAGGTCGAGCGCGAGGGCAAGTTCGTCATTTCCGGCAACCTCATCGACGACGGCGGCAATGCCAAGGTCTCCGCCTTCGGCTTCCGCCCCATGCAGCCCGCCGCCTTCGAGGCGGGCACCGCCGCCGACATCGGCGACGGCCAGATGCTGACCGTCAACGAGGACGGCAGCTACGAGATCGTCTCGCCGACGAGGATGGAAGGCACGCGCGGCCAGCGCATCTTCTACACCGCCTCCGTCCCGCCGCGCTTCACGCTCGACAACTATCGGGAAGTTCTGAGCGCCGCCGGCATCGGCTCGTCCTTCATCAACTCGCTGACGGTGGCGATCCCCTCCACCATCATCCCGATCCTCGTCGCCGCCTTCTGCGCCTACGCGCTCGCCTGGATGCCGTTTCCCGGCCGGGCGATCCTGATCGCCGTCGTCGTCGGCCTGCTCGTCGTGCCCTTGCAGATGTCGCTGATCCCGCTGCTCCGGCTCTATAACGGCGTCGGCGCGTTCTTCGGCGTGCCGGCCAAGACCTATGTCGGCATCTGGCTCGCCCATATGGGCTTCGGCCTGCCGCTCGCGGTCTATCTGCTGCGCAACTACATGGCCGGCCTGCCGCGCGAGATCATGGAATCGGCCCGCGTTGACGGCGCGTCGGATTTCGACATCTTCGTGAAGATCATCCTACCGCTGTCCTTCCCGGCGCTCGCTTCCTTCGCCATCTTCCAGTTCCTGTGGACGTGGAACGACCTGCTCGTCGCCATGGTCTTTCTCGGCACGGGCAATGACGAGCTGGTGCTGACCGGGCGCCTGGTGAACCTCCTCGGTTCGCGCGGCGGCAACTGGGAAATCCTCACGGCCTCCGCCTTCATCACCATCATCGTCCCCCTCATCGTCTTCTTCAGCCTGCAGCGCTACCTCGTGCGCGGCCTGCTGGCGGGTTCGGTCAAGGGCGGCTGACAACTTGCAGACAGGACAAACGGGAATGACGACGTTGGATTCGACTCTTCTCCAGCCGGACAAGGACTGGTGGCGCGGCGCGGTGATCTATCAGATCTATCCGCGCTCCTACCAGGACACCAACGGCGACGGGATCGGCGACATAAAGGGCATCACCGAGCGGCTCCCCCACGTCGCCTCCCTCGGGGTGGATGCGATCTGGGTCTCGCCCTTCTTTACGTCGCCCATGCGGGATTTCGGCTACGACGTCTCGGATTATCTCGACGTCGATCCGATCTTCGGGGAGCTTGCCGATTTCGACGCGCTGATCGCCGAAGCCCACCGGCTCAACATCCGCGTCATGATCGACCTCGTGCTCTCGCACACCTCCGACAGGCATCCCTGGTTCGTCGAAAGCCGCTCGCGCCGCACCAATCCGCGCGCCGACTGGTATGTCTGGGCCGATTCCAAGCCGGACGGCACGCCGCCCAACAACTGGCTGTCGATCTTCGGCGGCTCCGCCTGGCAGTGGGACCCGACGCGCCTGCAATACTACATGCACAACTTCCTGACCTCGCAGCCGGATCTGAACCTCCACAATCCTGAGGTTCAGGACGCGCTACTCGCGGTCGCCCGCTTCTGGCTGGAGCGCGGCGTCGACGGCTTCCGCCTCGACACGATCAACTTCTATTTCCACGACAAGGAACTGCGCGACAACCCGTCGCTCGCTCCCGAGCGCCGCAACGCGCAGACGGCGCCCGCCGTGAACCCCTATAACTACCAGGAACATCTCTACGACAAGAACCAGCCGGAGAACCTGGAATTCCTCAAGCGCTTCCGCGCCCTCATGGAGGAGTTTCCGGCGATCGCTGCCGTCGGCGAGGTGGGAGACAGCCAGCGCGGCCTCGAAATCGCCGGCGAATACACCTCCGGCGGCGACAAGATGCATATGTGCTATGCCTTCGAGTTCCTGGCGCCCGATCCGCTGACGCCGGCCTTCGTCGCCGAGACGCAGCACGCGCTGGAGAAGGCGGCGCCCGAAGGCTGGGTCTGCTGGGCCTTCTCCAACCATGACGTGATGCGCCATGTCAGCCGCTGGGGCAGCGCCGTCACCGACCACGAGGCGCATGCCAAGCTGCTCGCGAGCCTCCTGATGTCGCTGCGCGGCTCCGTGTGCATCTACCAGGGCGAGGAACTGGCGCTGCCGGAAGCCGAGCTTGCCTACGAGGACCTGCAGGACCCCTACGGCATCCAGTTCTGGCCGGACTTCAAGGGCCGCGACGGCTGCCGCACGCCGATGGTCTGGGACAGCCGGCACGAGACCGGCGGCTTCAGCGCCGGCAGGCCGTGGCTTCCGGTTCCCGCCGCCCATCTGGAGCGCGCCGTCGACGTGCAGGACGGCGACGAGGCATCGGTGCTTGCGCATTACCGCCGCTTCCTCGCCTTCCGCAAGGAGCATGTGGCGCTGGTCAAGGGCGAGATCGAGTTCCATTCGGCGGAGGGCGCGATCCTCTCCTTCGTGCGCACGCACGGCAACGAGAAGGTCTTCTGCGCCTTCAACATGAGCCCGGTTCCGCGCCTGGCCGACCTGCCGTCCGGCACGCTGGAGGTGCTGGAGGGCCACGGGTTCGAAAGCGTGATGCATGCGGAAAGCATAGAGCTTCCGGCCTGGAGCGGGTTCTTCGCCCGCTTCGTATGACGGATCGATGCATGAGGAGCGCGAAGCGGTTCGCACGCGCAATCGGGACACAAGGGGAGGTAGCAAGATGACAGGGCTGGTGCTCAAGGATATCCGCAAGTCCTATGGTGCGGTGGACGTGATCCACGGCATCGATCTCGACATCAGGCAGGGCGAGTTCATCGTCTTCGTCGGCCCGTCCGGCTGCGGCAAGTCGACCCTCCTGCGCATGATCGCGGGCCTGGAGGCCATCACCGGCGGCGACATGCTGATCGGCGGCGAGCGCGTCAACGACGTGCCGCCCTCCAAGCGCGGCATTGCCATGGTCTTCCAGTCCTACGCCCTCTATCCCCACATGACCGTCTACGACAACATGGCCTTCGGCATGCGGATCGCCGGCGAGAGCAAGGAGGAGATCGACCGCCGCGTGCGCTCGGCCGCCGACATTCTCCAGCTCACGCAATATCTCGACCGCCTGCCCAAGGCGCTTTCGGGCGGCCAGCGCCAGCGCGTCGCCATCGGCCGCGCCATCTGCCGCGACCCCAAGGTCTTCCTCTTCGACGAGCCGCTGTCGAACCTCGATGCCGCCTTGCGCGTCGCCACCCGCATCGAGATCGCCAAGCTCAACGAGCAGATGGCCGACACGACGATGATCTACGTCACGCACGACCAGGTGGAGGCGATGACGCTCGCCGACCGCATCGTCGTGCTCTCGGCCGGCCATATCGAGCAGGTCGGCCCGCCGCTCGAACTCTACGAGCGCCCGGCCAATCTCTTCGTCGCCCGCTTCATCGGCTCTCCGGCCATGAACATCATCCCCGCCAGGATCACCGCCACAGGGGAGGCGACGTCGCTGGAACTGACCGGAGGTCGCGTCTGCAGCGTCGGCATCCCGACTGCCGCCTCGGAAAACGGCAAGGCGGCAAGCTTCGGCGTCCGGCCCGAGGACCTGCAGATCACGACCGGCGAGGACTTCCTCTTCGAGGGAACGGTCTCCATCGTCGAGGCCCTCGGCGAGGTGACGCTGCTCTATATCGACGGTCTCGTCGAGGGCGAGCCGATCATCGCCAAGATCCCGGGCATCCTCGCCGTCAAGCGCGGCGACAAGGTCCGCTTCACGGCGGACAGGGCCAAGCTGCATCTCTTCGATGCGTCCGGCAGGAGCTACCGCGCGGCCTGAACAGGGACACCGCCACGATCCTTGTGCGACATGTCGCCGGGCTGCAGGATTTAGCCTTGCCGCTCAACCCCGTGTTAAGCCTTGCTCCCCTACGTTTTCCCCGAAAATGGAAAGTGCCGGGGCAGCAGGCGGATGAGCATTCAGGGTCAAGACCCGCGGGGCAATTATCTGAACAAGGAAGAGTCCTTCATGTACGACCGGGAAAAAAGTTTCCCGCTGGAGGACACCTGCAACGAGGCCCGCATCGAGTTCACCGAGAGCGGCGGGCTCGTCAATCTCGTCTCCCGCCGCGGCGTCATCATCAAGCTGTCGCGCAGCGGCGCCGTCATCACCATGACGTCGAAGTTCCAGCTTCCGCGCAACTTCTACCTCGACATCGTCAGCGCCCGAATCCCGATGATCGGCTGCCTGACGCAGCGCGTTTATCCGAACGACGTGGTGGAAGCCCGCTTCCTGCGCCTGCTCTCCGACAAGGACCTGCAGCGCATCTTCGTCTACTCCACCCACCGCAACCACCAGGGCCGGACGCTGGATATCTATGGCTGAGGGTTTGGGGGGGGGGCGCTGCCCCTCGTCCCGCTGCCGCCACCTTCTCCCCGCAAGCGGCGAGAAGGTGGCGGCAGGCGGATGAAGGGCGGCTTGCCCGATTACGCGAACAGCACGCTCGCCCCGTGATCCGCCGGCCCCGCAATCGCCCGGAAGGGAGCGAAGAGTTCGCGGCCCATGCCGAATTCGTTGCCGGAAAGGTCGGCCGCGGCCTGCGGGCGGGCGGCGAACTCGGCGGCGTCCACCAGGACCTCGATGGTGCCGTTGGCGGCATCCAGCCGGATCGTGTCGCCTTCGCGGATGCGGCCGATCGGGCCGTTGTCGACCGCCTCGGGCGTCACGTGGATGGCGGCCGGGACCTTGCCGGAGGCGCCGGACATGCGCCCGTCGGTGAGCAGCGCCACGCGCTGGCCGCGGTCCTGCAGGATGCCGAGCACGGTGGTCAGCTTGTGCAGTTCCGGCATGCCGTTGGCCTTCGGGCCCTGGAAGCGCACGACCGCGATGAAATCGCCCGTCAGTTCGCCGTTCTTGAAGGCGACATTGAGTTCCTGCTGGTCGTGGAAGACCTTGGCCGGTGCCTCGATGACGTGGCGCTCCGGCTTGACGGCGGAGATCTTGATCACCGCCTTGCCGATATTGCCGGTCAGCATCTTCAGGCCGCCGGTCGGCTGGAAGGGCGCCTCGATGCTGGCGAGGACCTTCGGGTCGTGGCTGACCTTCGGCGCCGGCTCGCGGTGCACGGTGCCGTTTCCGCCGAGCCTCGGCTCGATCGTGTAGGCCTGAAGGCCCTGGCCGTAGACGGTGCGCACGTCGTCGTGCAGCATGCCGGTCTTCATGAGCTCCTGGATGAGGAAGCCCATGCCGCCCGCCGCGTGGAAATGGTTCACGTCGGCAAGCCCGTTGGGGTAGACGCGGGCAAGCAGCGGCACGACGTCCGAAAGGTCGGAAATGTCCTTCCAGGTCAGCAGGATGCCGGCGGCGCGCGCCATGGCGATGAGGTGCAGCGTGTGGTTGGTCGAGCCGCCCGTGGCGTGCAGGCCGACGACGCCGTTGACGATGGAGCGCTCGTCGATCATCTCGCCGGCCGGCGTGAACTCGTTGCCCTCGGCGGTGATGGCGAGTGCGCGCCTGGCGGCTTCCTTCGTCAGCGCGTCGCGCAACGGCGTGCCGGGATTGATGAAGGAGGCGCCGGGCATGTGGAAGCCCATGATCTCCATCAGCATCTGGTTGGAATTGGCGGTGCCGTAGAAGGTGCAGGTGCCGGGGCCGTGATAGGACTTGGATTCGGCATCGAGCAGTTCGGCGCGGCCGACCTTGCCCTCGGCATAGAGCTGGCGCACGCGGGCCTTCTCATCGTTCGGCAGACCCGATGTCATCGGGCCGGCGGGAATGAAGACGGCGGGAAGATGCCCGAAGGTGAGGGCCGCGATCGTCAGGCCCGGCACGATCTTGTCGCAGACGCCGAGATAGACGACCGAATCGAACATGTTGTGCGACAGGCCGACGCCCGCCGCCATGGCGATCAGGTCGCGCGAGAAGAGCGAGAGTTCCATGCCCGGCTGGCCCTGTGTGACGCCGTCGCACATGGCCGGCACGCCGCCGGCGACCTGCGCCACGCCGCCCGCTTCCCGCGCGGCCTCGCGGATCAGCGCCGGATAGGTCTCGAACGGCTGGTGCGCCGAGAGCATGTCGTTATAGGCGGTGACGATGCCGAGATTGGGAACGCGGTCGCCGGCGAGCGCGTCCTTCTCGGCGGGGGAACAGACAGCAAAGCCATGCGCAAGGTTGCCGCAGGAAAGCACGGAGCGGTGCACGCCCCTGGACGCGGCGGCGCGCACGCGCTCAAGATAGGGCTCGCGATGCGGCCTGGAACGTTCGACGATGCGGGCGGTAATGGCTTCGATGCGTTTGTCGGCGGACATGGGGCTATCCTGACTTTCTCGATTGCGTTCTGGCGCGGCAAAGCGAGCGGGAAAGCTACGCCATCCGCGGGTAACGACGGCGCTTCGCGCCGGGCATGTTCGGCTTCAGCCGGCCGGGCGCCCTAGGGCGCCCAGTAGATGTCGACCGGCGTTGCCGCGCGCCGGAGAACGGCACGGATCGGCATATCGGTTTCCGGGCCGTCGCCCGTGGCGGCGGCAAGCACGTCCTTCTTGCCCTGGCCTTCGATGTGCAGCACCAGAAGGCGGGCATCCTGAAGGCTGGCGAAGGTGAGGGTAAGGCGGGTTTCGCCCGCGCCCTCCGCTTCCATGGTGATCACGCCGCGGGGCGTTGCGGCCGAGATCGCCTCGGCAAGGTTGCTGCCGCCGGGGAAGAACGAGGCCGTATGGCCGTCCGTTCCCATGCCGAGGACGACGACGTCGAAGGGATGGCCGAGGCTTGCGACAGCGGCGGAGGCGATCTTCGCCGCCTCTTCCGCGCTGCCGGCGTCCCGGTAGAGCGGCAGGAAGCCTGCAGCCTTCGCCTTGCCCTGCAGCAGGTTGTCGGCGACGAGCAGGTGGTTCGAGCGCGGATTGTCCGCCGGCACGAAGCGCTCGTCGACGAGCGTGACCGTCACCTTGCTCCAGTCGATGTCGCGGGTGGCGAGCGCCCGGAAGAAGGCCTTGGGCGTCGAGCCGCCGGAAACCGCGATGGTCGCGCGGCCGCGCGCGGCGATACCGTCGGCGAGTGCGGCGGAAACGCGGTCCGCCAGCCCTTCGGCCAATGCCGCGCCGTCCCTGAATTCATGCATTTCAGCGCTCATCGGCCTTCCTTACGTTTCGTGCCAGGTGCGGCCGTCGCGCTCGATGAGGGCGATGGCCTGGCTCGGACCCCAGGTGCCGGCGGTATAGCCCTGCACCTGCTGGCCGGTCGCTTCCCAGGCCTTCAGGATCGGGTCGACCCAGCGCCATGCGGCCTCCACCTCGTCGCGGCGCATGAACAGCGTCTGGTTGGCGCGCACGACGTCGAGCAGCAGGCGCTCGTAGGCATCGGCATTGCGCGCGTCGAAGGCTTCCGCAAAGCTCATGTCGAGCGAGACGTTGCGCAGGCGCATGCCGCCCGGGCCGGGGTCCTTGATCATCAGCGACTGCTTGACGCCCTCGTCCGGCTGGAGGCGGATGATGAGCTGGTTCGCCTCGATGCGGCCCGCCGAGGGATCGAAGATCGAATGCGGGATCGGCTTGAAGGTGATGACGATCTCCGACACGCGCGCGGCAAGGCGCTTGCCGGTGCGGATGTAGAAGGGCACGCCCGCCCAGCGCCAGTTGCCGATCTCGGCCTTGACGGCAACGAAGGTCTCAGTGTTGGAAACGCCGCCTTCCAGCTCCTCGAGATAGCCCTTGACCGGGCCGCCGGCCGACGCACCGGCACGGTACTGGCCGCGCACCGTCAGGCGCTCGACATTGTACTGGTCGATCGGCTTCAGCGCGCGCAGCACCTTGAGCTTCTCGTCGCGCACGGCCTCGGCGTCCATGGAGGAGGGCACTTCCATCGCCACGAGGCAGAGGAGCTGGAGGATGTGGTTCTGCACCATGTCGCGCAGCGCGCCGGCCTTGTCGTAGTAGCCCGCGCGGCTTTCGAGGCCGACCGATTCGGCAACCGTGATCTGCACATGATCGATATGGGCGGAGTTCCACAGCGGCTCGTAGAGCGCGTTGGCGAAACGCAGCGCCATCAGATTCTGCACCGTCTCCTTGCCGAGATAGTGGTCGATGCGGAAGATCTGCTCTTCGTGGAAGACCTTGCCGATCGTGTTGTTGAGCGCATTGGCGGAGGCAAGGTCCCGGCCGATCGGCTTTTCGACGACGATGCGCGTCTGCTTGGTGATGAGCTTGTGGTCGCGGATCTTCTCCGAGATGTCGCCGAAGATGGCGGGCGCGACGGCTAGATAGAAGGCGCGCACGCGGTCCTTGCCCTCGTCGAGCAGGGTCTTCAGCTTGTCCCATCCCTGGTCGGACTTGGCGTCGACCGCGACGTAGAACAGCCGGTCGCAGAAGGTCTTGACCTGCTCGTCGTCGAATTCGCCGGCCTTCAGGTGCTCCCTCAGCGCATCGACGGCGAACTTGCGGTATTCCGCGTCCGTATAGGCCGTGCGCGAGGCGCCGATGATGCGCGTCGGGTCGGAGAGCTGGCCGGCGAGCTGCCGGTGGTAGAGGGCCGGAAGGAGCTTGCGTTCCGCAAGGTCGCCGGTTCCGCCGAAGACGACATAGTCGAAAGGTTCAACGGGAATGATCTGGCTGCTCATCGGATAATCTCGATCTCGTTCTGTTGCCGGGTGTTATAATCTAATCGATTTAAAAACACCAGCGTGCAACGCAACAAAATCGGTGCTTCCGTTTCGATCAGAGCCTGTCGCGCAGCGCGTACCATGTCATGGCGAGGAACAGAAGCGGCGAGCGCAAGCGCCGGCCACCGGGAAAGGCCGGAATCTTCAGGGCCTTCATCAGGTCCAACTCGCTGCTGCCATCAGTCACGTCGTCCGCATAGAGCTTGCCGCAATAGTTTGCCAGCATGACGCCATGGCCGGAATAGCCGCCGATGGTGGTGATGCCGGGCATGACCTCGCGCACATAGGGCTTGCGCGGCATGGTGATGCCGACGGAGCCGCCCCAGGCATGGGTGAGCTCGATGCCCTTCAACTCCGGATAGACCTCCTCGATCTGCCGGCGGATGGGCGGCGTCATGTCGTCGAGGTTTTCCGAATAGGCCTCGCGCCCGCCGAAGAGCAGCCGGCCGTCGCGGGTCTTGCGGAAATAGCGCACGACGAACCGCGTGTCGGCGATGGCCTCGCCGCCGGGAATGACTGAGGGGAACTTGTCGAGCGGCACCGTCGCGCCGATGAAGGAGCGGATCGGCATGACATGCGCCGCCGTCTTCGGCTCCAGATCGCCGATATAGGCATTGCAGGCGACCAGCGCCTTGTCGGCGCGGATCGTGCCCTTCGCCGTGGTGATCACCGCCTTGCCGCCGGCTCGCTCGATCTTCAGCGCGGGGGTCTTCTCGTGCAGGCTGGCGCCGGCGGCCTTCGCGGCGCGGGCGATGCCGACCAGCAGCTTCATCGGGTGGATATGGCCGGTGCCGGTGTCGCGGATGCCGAAGAAGAAGCGCTTCGAGCCCACGCGCTCCTCCGTCTCCGCCCGGTCCATGTAATGCATGTGCGGATAGCCGAAACGGGTTGCGGCGATCTCGACATGATCGCGGAAATCCTTCTCGAAGCTTGCCTTGTGGCTGACATTGAGCTGGCCGGGGACGTATTCGATGTCGAGATTCTGCGCATCGGCGAAGTCGTGGACATGGCGCTTGGCATTCTCGGCAAGGTCGAAGAGGGCCTTTGCGCGCTCGTAGCCGAGCTCGGCCTCCAGCGCCTCCGCCTCGGCGCGCTGGCCGGTGCCGAGTTGCCCGCCGTTGCGCCCGGACGCGCCGTCGCCGAAGCGGTGCGCCTCGATGAGCGTGACGCGGACGCCCTTCCGCGCGAGATTGTAGGCGGCCTGCAGGCCGGTGAAGCCGCCGCCGACGATGGCGACATCGGTCTCCACCGAGCCGTCGAGGGGGGCATATTCGGGGCGGTCTCCGACACTCGCCTCATACCAGGAGATGCCGGGGGAAATCGGGCTTTGCCAGGGCATTGCGCACACTCGTGTTCGAGAGGGTGCGGCGGCGCGCCGGGGCGCCGCCGCTCTCAGGATCGGATCTCTTGCAGCGGCCCGGACCGCCGGCCGCTCAGACGTTGAGCAGCAGGAACTCGCGCTCCCAGGGGCTGATCACCTGCATGAAGGTCTCGAACTCGCCCCGCTTGACGCCGGCATAGAGGCCGATGAACTCGGCGCTCAGCACCTCGGCCAGAGCCGGGTCGGATTCGAGCAGCGACACGGCTTCGAGCAGGCCGCGCGGCAGCTCGATCGAGCCCTCGTTGGCGGTGTCCTCCGTCGGCGCGGTCGGCTCCAGCTTGTTCATGATGCCGAGCAGGCCGCAGCCGAGCGAGGCCGCGAGCGCGAGATAGGGGTTGGCGTCCGAGCCCGGCAGGCGGTTCTCGATGCGCCGCGCCGCGGCATCCGATACCGGCACGCGGAAGGCCGTCGTGCGGTTGTCGTAGCCCCAGGCATTGTTGACCGGCGCCGACATGTCGGGCGTCAGGCGCCGGTAGGAGTTCACATAAGGCGCCATCATGACCAGCGTCTTCGGCACATAGGCCTGCATGCCGCCGATGAAGTGGAAGAACTCCTTCGACGCCGAACCGTCCGGATTGGAGAAGACGTTCCTGCCGGTCTCGATATCGACCACCGACTGGTGGATGTGCATCGCCGAGCCGGCCTGCCCCTGCATGGGCTTTGCCATGAAGGTGGCATAGATGCCGTGCTTGAGCGCCGCCTCGCGGATCGTGCGCTTGAACAGGAACACCTGGTCGGCAAGCTCTACGGGATCGCCGTGGCGCAGGTTGATCTCGAGCTGCGCCGGCCCTTCCTCGTGGATCAGGGTATCGATCTCCAGGCCCTGCTTTTCCGAGAAGTGGTAGATATCGTCGATCAGCTCGTCGAACTCGTTGATGCCGGCGATGGAATAGCCCTGGCCGCCCTGGATGGAGCGGCCGGAACGGCCCTTCGGCGGATGCAACGGATAGTCCGGGTCGTCGTTGACGGCGACGAGGTAGAACTCGATCTCCGGCGCCACGACCGGCTTCCAGCCGCGGTCGCGATACATGCTCACGACGTTCTTCAGGACGTTGCGCGGCGTATAGGGCACGCTCTCGCCGGTCGAGCCGACGATGTCGCAGATGACCTGGGCGGTCGGATCGGTCTCCCACGGCACCACGGAAAGCGTGGAAAGATCCGGCACGAGCTTCAGGTCGCTGTCGCGCGGCTCGTAGCGGAAATTGCCGGTCTCCTCCGGATAGTCGCCGGAGATCGTGTGGCGGTAGAGCGCCGACGGCAGGGCGAGAGAGGTGTTCGACGTGAACTTCGATGACGGCATCATCTTGCCGCGCGGCACCCCTGCAAGGTCCGGCGTGATGCATTCGATGTCTTCGATGCCGCGGGCGCGAAGCCAGTCTGCGGCGTCCTTCCAGGTCTTTACCCCGCGCGGCACGCTGATGGCGGGAGGGATTTTAGAGGAGCGTGCGGCCTTTTCGACGGTAGGGGTAACGACTTTCTTTTTGGACGGCATGAGACACCGGGTTTGGTTGACGATGCGCCATCATAGCCGGAGTTTGACCCTTGGCTAGCTCCCCCCGGGGGGTAGAAAAGACGATTTTTCAGGAATTTGCGCGCTTTTCGCCGGTTGACTTTCGCCCGCGATGGCCGAAAGGAAGGCGAAACGGGGATCGGATACGTGGCGGAACGGCGGGACGTCGTCATCATCGGAGCGGGCGCGGCGGGCATGATGTGCGCCATCGAGGCGGGCCGGCGCGGCCGCCGCGTGCTGGTGCTCGACCATGCCCGTGCGCCCGGCGAGAAGATCCGCATTTCCGGCGGCGGCCGCTGCAACTTCACCAATATCCATGCCGGGCCGAAGAACTTCCTCTCGGCCAATCCGCATTTCTGCAAGTCGGCGCTCGCCCGCTATACGCCGCGCGATTTCCTCGACCTCGTCGAGCGCCACCGCATTCCCTGGCACGAGAAGACGCTCGGCCAGCTCTTCTGCGACAATTCGGCGAAGGACATCATCGCCATGCTGCTGGCGGAGATGAAGGCTGTTGGCGTGGAACTGCGGCTTTCGACGCCGATCGCCGCCGTCGAACACGATGGCGATGCCTTTCGCGTCGTCACCGGTGAGGGAACGGTGGAAGCGTCGTCGCTGGTCATCGCGACCGGCGGCAAGTCGATCCCCAAGATGGGTGCGACCGGCTTTGCCTATCGCATCGCCGAGCAGTTCGGCCTGCCCGTCGTGGAAACCCGCGCCGGCCTCGTCCCGCTGACGCTCGACCCGGCGACGCTTGCCGCCCACGAAGGCCTGCCCGGCGTCTCGGTGGAGGTCATCGCCCGCCACGGCAGGGCGGAATTCCGCGAGGCGGCGCTCTTCACCCATCGCGGCCTCAGCGGCCCCGCCATCCTGCAGATCTCGTCCTACTGGCGCGAGGGCGAGGAAATCGCCCTCACCATCTGCCCGGATGTCGATTTTTCCGCCGTCATCGCCGCCGCCCGGCGGCAGAACGGCCGGCAGGCGCTGCAAACCGTCCTGGCCGATCACATGCCGAAAAAGCTCGCCCAACTCCTCGTCACCGAGATCGGCATAGACGGGCCGCTTGCCGAGCTTCCCGGCCGCCGCGTCGAGGCGCTCGTCCAGCGCCTCGGGGACTGGCGCCTGCGCCCACCGGGCTCGGAAGGGTATCGCACTGCCGAGGTCACCCTCGGCGGGGTCGATACGGGAGCGCTGGATTCCCGCAGCATGGCGGCAAAGGCGGTGCCGGGCCTCCATTTCATCGGCGAGGCGGTGGACGTGACGGGCTGGCTCGGCGGCTACAATTTCCAGTGGGCATGGGCCTCGGGCCATGCGGCGGGCCAGGAAGCCTGAGGCCGCGGCGGTCTTTACCATCCCTTAAGACCTCGGAGGGATGCTGGCCGGAAGTCGGCGTTTTCCGCCCTGCCCGAGGAGGAGGACAACATGATGTGGGCCGGCTGGCCGGATCATCCGGATTGCCTTTATCCCGTAACGGAGTATCGCTGCATGTCCGCCAGAAACCGCCCCTCCCGCGCCATCGCCGTCGCCGCGCAGGAAAGCCGCCGCCGCCTCGTCGCGATCGGCATCAATTGCACGCTCGCCGCAACCCTTCTGGCCGCCCTCGCCATCCTCGCGCTCTGACGCTTCGGACTGGTTATAAATCGGTTTAAAAAGTGAGGGAATCTTAAAGATTGCCGCCGAGTATCGCCCGCATAGGGTTCCGGAGGCCGTGTCCCACGATGGGCGCACGCGGCTGGCAATGACTGCTCCCCCCGGATGCGCGGCATTGCGGCCGCATGAAAGTCGGTAATCCGGCGTCCGATCCTGGGGAGGCCCGAAAAGGTCAGGGGTGGAGCACGCCGACAACGGATGTTCCGCCATGTTCATTGACAAGATTCTCGCACGCTTCAAGATCCAGACCAAGGTTCTTGTCTTCATCCTGCCTTTCGTTCTCAGCATCTGCGCGGTCGGATTCACCGGCCTTTACGCATCCGGCCTGCTGCAGGGCCGCATGGAGATTTCCAACAGCGTCCTCCAGTCGCTCAGCGGCTTCAAGGATGTCTATGCCGGCATGAACCGCTTCCTCCAGAACACCTCGGAGGAGAGCCGGGACGCCGTGCACCAGCGTCTCAACGCGCAGGGCGCCGTCCTCCAGGCGACGATGGATGCGCTGGCGCCCGATGCCGACAAGTCGCGCCTCGTCGACGCGCAGGCCCAGACCAGGGACATCGAGGCCCGCATGGACGGCCTGTGGGCGCTCTACGTCAACGAGACCGGCCTGCACGATGCGATGACGAAGAACCTCAACGCGCTCACCGCCGAGCAGGTCAAGATCCTCGACGAGGCCACGAAGCTCCAGCGTTCCGTGCGCCAGGACGAGAACAGCGCCAAGAGCATGCTGCGCGAGGCCGAGCGCCTGACCAATGCCGGCAAGTTCTTCGCCGATTTCCTCGCCGATTTCGGCAAGGGCGCGACGCCCGACGAGCAGTTGAAGCTGGTCAGGGAGCGCTACCCGCTGATTGCCAAGACCGACCGTTCGATCACGGCGATCCTGCCGAAGAGCCAGAAGGTCGTCTCCGTCACCATCCGCAACACGATCGAGGAACTCGGCGGCTTCCTGGCCTCGTCCGACCCGGCGGCCACCACCGTGCCTGAGATCGCGCGCCGCGTGAGCCGCTTCCGCCAGGTGGCCATCCAGCTCCAGGGCGCGGCCGCCGAGAAGATGCGCGAGGCGACCCGCATCTTCAGCGCGCTCGACGAACCGATCATCAAGTCCGAGGCGATCCTCGCCTCGACGCGCAAGCTGGTATCGACGATCGACGACATCAAGGTCGCCTCCGCGCGCTTTCTCGGCCAGACCTCGGATACGAACCGCGTCAAGCTTCTCGGTAACCTTTCCATCCTGCGCATCGACATCAAGAGCCTGCGCGGCAGCGCCAGCGGCCTGCCCTTCTTCGACGCGGTCGACGACGGCCTGACGCCGATGCTCGACCGGATCGAGGCCGACAGCGCCGCGCTGGTGAAGATCAGCACCGAGCGTGCCGCCGATTTCGAGGCCGCCGGCCAGTCGATCGACACGATCTGGAACCTGCTCAGCCAGTTCGCCGAGGAGCAGAAGACGAGCGCCGGCACCGAGCGCGAAAAGGCCAACCAGGTCTCGGTCGTCGCGACCGTCGCCGGTGCCGCGATCGCCGTGCTTGCCGGCATCGCCCTGGTGCTGACGCTGAAGGGGCCGATCGGCCAGATTACCGGCGCCATGCGCCGCCTTGCGGACGGCTTCCTCGATACCGGCATTTCCGGCGAGGGCCGCGCCGACGAGATCGGCGACATGGCCCGCGCGCTCGGCGTCTTCAAGGAGAACGCCCTGTCGAAGATACGCATCGAGGAGGAAAGCGAGCAGCAGCGTGCAGCGGCGGAAACCGAACGCGCCCGCAACGACGCCGAAAAGCAGGCCCTCGACCGCCAGATCGACTTCGCCGTCGATGCGCTCGCCGCCGGCCTCGGCCGTCTCGCCCAGGGGGACCTGTCGCGCCAGATCGAGACGCCGTTCACCGGCCGCCTCGAGCAGCTCCGCCAGGACTTCAACGTCTCGCTCGTGCGCCTTCAGGACACGCTCGGCCAGATCCGCAACAATGCGCTGTCGATCCAGCGCAGCGGCTCGGACATGCTGCAATCGGCCGATGCGCTTTCCAAGCGCACCGAATCCCAGGCCTCCTCGTTGGAGGAGACGGCCGCGGCGGTCGAGCAGATCACCGCCACCGTGCGCTCCTCCGCCGAGCGGGCGCATGAGGCGAACCTCGTCGTCGGCACGACCAAGCGCAGCGCCGACAGCTCCGCGGAGGTCGTCAGCAACGCGATTGCCGCCATGGGCCGTATCGAGGGCGCTTCGCGCCAGATCGAGCAGATCATCGAGGTGATCGACGACATCGCCTTCCAGACCAACCTCCTGGCGCTCAATGCCGGCATTGAGGCTGCCCGCGCGGGCGAGGCAGGCAAGGGCTTCGCGGTCGTCGCGCAGGAAGTGCGCGAACTCGCCCAGCGTTCGGCGAGTGCCGCCCGCGAGATCAAGGGCCTCATCGAGAAGTCGACGAGCGAGGTCAGCGCCGGGGCGCATCTCGTGCAGGAGACGGGGGCGGTGCTCGCCTCGATCAGCCAGCAGATCGTCACCGTCAGCCAGCATGTGGACATGATGGCGACGGCAAGCCGCGACCAGGCGGCGGCGCTGCAGGAGGTCAACGGCTCCGTCAACCAGATGGACCAGATGACCCAGCAGAACGCCTCGATGGTCGACCTGACGACCACGGCAAGCCGCAAGCTCGCGGGCGACGCCGACACGCTGATGATGCTGGTCGAGCAGTTCCGCCTGGAGGCGGACGAGCAGGCTGCGCATCGCGCTGCCTGAGACGGCGGCAACGGAACCTTGAAGGCCCGGCATCGCCGGGCCTTTTTCATTTCATGAGGCGGAACAGCCTCGCAATGCGGCGCAGCCGCGCGCGCAGCGGGTGTTTCTCGATGAGGTGGTCGAATTCATGCTTGCGACGGCCATCCTTGCTGGAAAGCTCGAAAAGCATGGCAAAGCCGAACATGTCGTGCATGGTGGTCTCCTTCGCGAAGGCGTGCAAAGCCGTGGCGCCGGAGGGCGCGCGTCGGACTTCTGTCGGGTGAGTGGCGCCGGGCGCCTTGTCTACGAACCGAATCTATCCTTCAGATTGTGGTTCAGAAACGTCGAATTCCGCGCTATGCTTTTCATCCATGAAAGACATGTCTTGGGAATCCTATCGCATCTTTCTCGACGTCGCCCGGCAGGGCGGGCTGACCGGGGCCGCGCAGGCGTCCGGCCTCAGCCCGGCCACGGTGGGGCGGCGCATCCTGCAACTGGAGGAGGCGATGGGCCGCGTCCTTTTCCAGCGCAGCCAGACGGGCTACCGGATGACGGCGGAGGGTGAGGCGCTCCATGACCGGCTTCTTGCCATGGAGGCGATCGCCCGCGGCATCGAGAGCTGGCGGCAGGAAGGGCAGGGCACGACGACGGTGCGGGTCATGGCCGGCACCTGGGTGACATGGCTCGTCTGCGAGAACATGACCACGATCTGCACCGGGCGCGATCCATTCCGCCTCGACCTTTCGGTTTCCGAGCGCCGGGCGACGCTGGCGCATCGCGAGGTGGATGTCGCCCTTCGAGCCGTCGAGCCCACCGAGCCGGCCCTCATCAGCCGTCCCGCCGGCGATGTCGCCTATGCCGCCTACCGGCGCAGGAATGCAGGCGACGCGCTCGCCGATCGCTGGCTGGCGGTGTCTGAGGAGGATGCGGTATCGGCCTATCTGCGCTGGCCGCATGAACGGATGGGCGGCTCCATCGCCATCGTCGTCAGTCGGCCGCGCTCGCTGCTCGATCTCGCGCGGTCGGGCGCCGGGCAGGCGGTGCTGCCCTGCTTCGTCGGCGATCTCGATCCGGACCTGGAGCGGGCCGGCGAGGAAATCCGCGAGCTGCGGCACCATCAATGGATCGTCGCCAACGGCGAGGACCGCC
This sequence comes from Shinella sp. PSBB067, assembly GCF_016839145.1. Lineage (NCBI taxonomy): Bacteria > Pseudomonadati > Pseudomonadota > Alphaproteobacteria > Hyphomicrobiales > Rhizobiaceae > Shinella > Shinella sp. PSBB067. Next base: position 4,555,735 of record NZ_CP069303.1, read on the forward strand.
ATCGGCGCGATATCCGCACCGTTTCCGACCGGCTGTTCCGGCTCCTGAAAAGCTACAGTGATCTCTTTTCCGGCAGGCGGCCGAGCCGGACATGAAAAATCCCCGGCGCAGGGAACGCCGGGGACTTCCTTTTGACCGGATTTCTGCCTGTCAGCCGCGGCCCTGCGTCACGATGACCGGGATCAGCAGGTCCCCCCAGTTGCCCTCGCCGCCGTGGTGGCGGGCGGAGCGGACGAGCTCCACCGAGACACCGGCCTCGACCGCCTTCATGACGGACTGGTTGAGGCGGTGCAGGTCGTTGGCGACCATGCGGATCATGGCCTGCTGGTCGGGGGTCATCGCGGATGCCTGTTCTTCGGCTCGTTCCTTGACGCGGGTCTGGACTGTCATGGCATTTCTCCTCTTCTGAGCATTTTGCAGGCAGGCGGTAGGCCTGCCGTCGCAGGAAATGCGGCTCTATGGGGTTCTTGAAAGGTTGACGGGTCGGGTTACTCGGCGGCCGGGCGGAACTGCTCGTGCTCGGTCGATTCATGCATGGCGGTGGTCGAGGACTGGCCGCCGGTGATGGCCATGGAGACGGCGTCGAAATAGCCGGTGCCGACTTCGCGTTGGTGCTTGGTCGCGGTGTAGCCGTTGGCCTCTGCCGCGAATTCCGCTTCCTGAAGTTCGGAATAGGCGGCCATCTGGCGATCCTTGTAGCCGCGGGCCAATTCGAACATGCCGTAATTCAACTGGTGGAAGCCGGCGAGCGTGATGAACTGGAACTTGTAGCCCATCGCGCCGAGCTCGCGCTGGAACTTGGCGATGGTCGCGTCGTCGAGGTTCTTCTTCCAGTTGAACGAGGGCGAGCAATTGTAGGCGAGCAGCTTGCCGGGATGGGCCTTGTGCACGGCCTCGGCGAACCTGCGGGCCTGTTCGAGGTCCGGCTTGCCGGTTTCCATCCAGATCAGGTCGCAGTGCGGCGCATAGGAGATGGCGCGGGCGATGCACGGCTCGATGCCGTTCTTGACCTGGTAGAAGCCCTCGACCGTCCGGCCCTTGTCCTTGTCGACGAAGGGCTGGTCGCGCTCGTCGATGTCAGATGTGAGAAGCTTTGCGGCCTCGGCGTCCGTGCGGGCGACGATCAGCGTCGGCACGCCCATGACGTCGGCGGCAAGGCGCGCGGCGTCGAGGTTGCGGATATGGGCAGCGGTCGGGATCAGGACCTTGCCGCCGAGATGGCCGCACTTCTTTTCGGAGGCGAGCTGGTCCTCGAAGTGGACGCCGGCGGCACCCGCCTCGATGAAGGCCTTCATGATCTCGAAGGCGTTGAGCGGGCCGCCGAAGCCGGCCTCCGCGTCGGCGACGATCGGGGCGAACCAGGTGTCGACCGAAAGGCCGTTGCCTTCCGCCGTCTCGATCTGGTCGGCGCGCTGCAGCGTGCGGTTGATGCGCTTGGCCAGCTCCGGCGCGGCATTGGCCGGATAGAGCGACTGGTCGGGATACATGGCCGAGGCGGTGTTGGCGTCGGCGGCGACCTGCCAGCCGGAGAGATAGATCGCCTTCAGGCCGGCGCGGACCATCTGCATGGCCTGGTTGCCCGAGAGCGCGCCGAGCGCGTTGACGAAATCTTCCTCGTGGATGAGCTTCCAAAGGCGGTTCGCGCCGTTTTCAGCCAGCGAATAGCGGATTTGGATCGAGCCGCGCAGCTTCTCGACCGTCTCGGCGGTATAGGGGCGCTCGATGCCGTCGAAGCGGCCCTTCGGCGCGCTCGGGACGAGGTTGTAAAAATCAGTCATGATATCCTCCGGTGCGATGTCTCGGGATCGGGACTTGCTGTCTTGCTGCCCCGATTTCATGTGACAGTATTTACATCGCACCGCACAATACGGCGAGAGAAAACCGGAAAACCAGAGGGATAATCGGGTAATGATGTCTTGTCTTTGACAAGTCAGCTCTGTAAAAAAGTAAAATCTGTAAAATTGACTGCGCGGCCGGTCGTGTAAAGGATTTGACACATGGCGGAGAACAAGATCTTTGCCGGCCCCAAGGTCCGGCGTATCCGCAACGCGCTCGGCCTCACCCAGACGGCGATGGCGGAGGGATTGTCGATCTCGCCGTCCTATCTCAACCTGATCGAGCGCAACCAGCGCCCGCTGACCGTGCAGCTCCTCCTGCGCCTCGCCTCCGTCTACAAGGTGGATCTAGACGAGCTGCAGGGCGAGAGCGCCGGCAATGCGCGCCAGCTCCGCGAGGTCTTCGCCGATCCTCTGCTCGCCGGCGAACTGCCGGGGGATCACGAGCTGGTGGAGATCGCCGATGCGGCGCCGAATGTGGCGAGCGGCATCCTGAAACTCTACCGCGCCTACCGCGAGCAGGCCGCGCGCCTGACCGATCTTGCCGACGTCCTCGCGCGCGAAGGCCATGCCACCACGCTGTCAGGCACGCTGCTGCCGATGGACGAGGTGCGCGACAAGCTGGAAGGCCGCCCCAATTATTTCGGCGCCATCGACGAGGCGGCCGAGCGCTTCCACGCCGCACTCGCGCCGGGCGATGATCTTGCCGCGGCGCTCAAGGGCTGGCTGCGCAAGGAGCACGGCGTCGTCGTACGCCTCCTGCCGGTCCATACCATGCCGAACCTGCGCCGCCGGTTCGACCGGCATTCCATGCGCCTCTTCCTCTCCGAGCGCCTGTCGCCCTTCGACCAGTTGCGCGAGATCGCCATGGAGACCGTGCAGCTTGCCTTGCAGGACGAGATCTTCTCCGAGCTGGACCTGCTCGCCTTCTCGACGGCGGAGGCGAGGCGCATCGCCCGCTTCGAGCTGGCGCGCTATGCCGCCCACGCCCTGATGATGCCCTATGAGGCCTTTCATTCCACCGCCCAGCGCGTGCGCTACGATGTCGACGTGCTGCGCTCGCGCTTCGGTGTCTCCTACGAGCAGGCGGCGAACCGGCTCACCATGCTGCAGCGGCCGGGCAGGGCGGGCGTGGCCTTCTTCATGCTGGAGATCGACAATGCCGGCCATCGCTTCCGGCGGGCGGGCGCGCAGGGCTTTCCGCAGGCGCGCTTCGGCGGCGGCTGTCCCAAGCTCGGCGTCCATTCCGCCTTTTCCCAGCCGGGCCAGATCCTCGTCGACCGCGTCGAGATGCCGGATGGCGGCGCCTTCCTGACGGTCTCGCGGACGCTGGAGGGGCCGCAAGGTGCCTTCGCCGAGCGGGTGCGCCGCACCGCGCTCCTCCTCGGCTGCGATGCCGCGCATGCCGAGGAGACGGTCTATGGCGAGGCGGTGCGCCGGGAGGGGGCGGTGGCGGTCGGAGCGGCCTGCCGTTTGTGCGAGCGGCAGGGCTGTCTTGCCCGCGCCGCGCCGCCCGTCACGCGCCCGCTCGGGCTGGACGAAATGGTCGCCGGCCTCAGCCTTTTCGACTTCCAGTGAATTTTCGCTTGATTTCCGCCGGGGATAGGGTTTGAAATATGATAGGAATGGGAACAATGTGATACAAAAATTCGCCCTATGTTTGCGTAGAATGCCGCTTGTCGCCTCTTGAAAAAAATCCATAATCGGTGACTGTTCTTCATACGAACTCATAGGCCCCGCGAAAAAACTGGGAGAAAAATCAATGATAAGGCATACTCTTTTGGCGACTGCCGCCGTTGTCGCGCTGTTTGGCGCAAGCGGCGCGCTCGCGCAGGAAAAAGTCGTTAACGTCTACAACTGGTCCGATTACATCGATAGCTCGATCATCGACGATTTCACCAAGGAAACCGGCATCAAGGTCGTCTACGACGTCTATGACTCGAACGAGATCCTGGAGACGAAGCTGCTTGCCGGCGGCACGGGCTACGACGTCGTCGTTCCGACCAACACCTTCCTCCAGCGCCAGATCGCCGCGGGCGTCTACCAGAAGCTCGACAAGTCCAAGCTGCCCAACCTCAAGAACATGTGGGACATGGTGTCAGAGCGCATGCAGCCGTTCGACCCGGGCAACGAATATTCCATCAACTACATGTGGGGCACGATCGGCATCGGCTACAACAAGGCCAAGATCAAGGAAGCGCTCGGCACCGACCAGATCGACAGCTGGAGCGTGATCTTCGATCCGGCCAATGCCGAGAAGCTCAAGGATTGCGGCATCAACATGCTGGATTCGCCGACCGACATCCTCCCTGTCACGCTCGCCTATCTCGGCCTCAACCCCGACAGCCACGACCCGGCCGACATCGCCAAGGCCGAGGAAGCGCTCATGAAGGTCCGCCCCTTCGTGCGCAAGTTCCACTCGTCCGAATTCATCAACGGCCTTGCCAACGGCGACATCTGCATCGCCATCGGCTGGTCGGGCGATATCTTCCAGGGCCGCGACCGCGCCGAAGAGGCCGGCAACGGCGTCGAGGTCGGCTATGCGATCCCGAAGGAAGGCACGCAGATGTGGTTCGACCAGATGGCGATCCCGGCCGACGCGCCGCATGTCGAGGCGGCGCACGCCTTCCTCGACTACATCATGCGCCCGGAGGTGATCGCCAAGGCGTCGACCTATATCCACTACGCCAACGGCAACAAGGCCTCGCAGGCGCTCCTGCCGGACGACATCGTCAAGGACACGACCATCTACCCGGATGACGCGACCCTGAAGAAGCTCTTCACCAACACGACGCTGGACGCCAAGACCCAGCGTATGTTCACACGGACCTGGACCAAGATCGTGACCGGCCAGTAACCGGTCCGACGCGAATTGCCCGGAAGCATCTTCCGGGCAATTTCATTTCGACGATCAGAAAAGAGTTGGGGACAGGCAATGAAATCTCTCGGCAACATCCGTCGTTCCTTCGCGCCCTGGACGGATCCGGACGCAAAACCGTTCATCACCTTCCGAAACGTCACGAAGAAGTTCGGCGATTTCACTGCCGTCGACGACCTCACCCTCGACATCTATCACCGCGAGTTCTTCGCCCTACTCGGCGCCTCGGGCTGCGGCAAGTCCACGCTCCTGCGCATGCTGGCCGGCTTCGAGCGGCCGACGTCCGGCGAGATCATCCTCGATGGCCAGGACATCGCCGGCATCCCGCCCTACAAGCGGCCGGTCAACATGATGTTCCAGTCCTACGCGCTCTTCCCGCACATGACGGTGGAGAGCAATATCGGCTTCGGCCTCAGGCAGGACGGCATGCCGAAGAACGAGATCGCCGAGCGCGTCGCCCAGATGCTCAAGCTCGTGAAGCTCGAGAAATTCGCCAAGCGCAAGCCGCACCAGCTTTCCGGCGGCCAGCGCCAGCGCGTGGCGCTCGCCCGCTCGCTCGCCAAGCGCCCGAAGGTGCTTTTGCTCGACGAGCCGCTCGGCGCGCTCGACAAGAAGCTGCGCGAGGAGACCCAGTTCGAGCTGATGGACCTCCAGCAGGAGCTCGGCCTCACCTTCGTCGTCGTGACGCACGACCAGGAGGAGGCGATGACCATGGCCGACCGCATCGCGGTGATGAGCCACGGCAAGGTCATCCAGGTCGCCACCCCGGCGGAAATCTACGAGGCGCCGAATTCCCGCTTCGTCGCCGACTTCATCGGGGACGTGAACATCCTCGACGGCAAGGTCTCGGCCAGCGGCAACGGCAAGATCGAGCTTGCCGCCAACGAAGGCTTCACCATCCGCACCGCGGCCGCCGGTGACCCGGCGCCCGGTAGCGCGGCCGGCTTCGCGATCCGCCCGGAAAAGCTGAAGGTCTCGCGCAACGCGCCCGCCGATGCCACCTTCAATGCAGCGCAGGGCGAAATCTGGGACATCGGCTATCTCGGCGACATGACCGTCTTCTACGTCAAGCTCGACAGCGGCAAGGTCGTGAAGGCCTCCATGCTGAATGCCCAGCGCGAGGTGGAAAACCCGATCGCCTATGATGAAAAGGTCTGGGTCTCCTTCGGCGAGACGGCCGGCGTCGTGTTGAAGGACTGATGCGATGAACAAGCTCGGCTCCGCCATCTTCAGCCGCCTTGTCATCATCATCCCCTATGCGTGGCTGCTGTTCTTCTTCCTCGTTCCCTTCTTCATCGTCTTCCGTATCTCGCTCTCCACCACCGCGATCGCCCAGCCGCCCTACGAGCCGGTCTTCGCGCTGTCCGACGGCCTTTCCGGCCTCTGGGCAAAGCTCGGCGCGCTGCACTTCGACAATTTCGTCTGGCTCACCGAGGACGCGCTCTATATCAACGCCTATCTGTCGAGCCTCTGGATCGCCGCCGTTTCGACCTTCGTTACGCTCCTGATCGGCTATCCCATCGCCTACGGCATGGCCCAGGCGCCGCGCTCCCTGCGCCCGACCCTGCTGATGCTCGTCATCCTGCCGTTCTGGACGAGCTTCCTGATTCGCGTCTACGCATGGATCGCCATCCTGAAGCCGGAAGGGCTGCTCAACCAGTTCCTCATCGGCATCGGCGTCATCGACCAGCCGCTGATCATCATGAACACCAACTGGGCGATCTATATCGGGATCGTCTATTCCTACCTGCCCTTCATGGTGCTGCCGCTCTATTCGGCGCTGGAGAAGATGGACAACACGCTGATCGAAGCCGCGCAGGATCTCGGCTGCCCGCAGATCTCCGCCTTCTGGAAGATCACCTTCCCGCTCTCCATCCCCGGCGTCGTGGCGGGCTGCATGCTCGTCTTCATCCCGGCGGTCGGCGAGTTCGTCATCCCCGACCTTCTCGGCGGATCGCAGACGCTGATGATCGGCAAGACGCTGTGGAACGAATTCAACGCGAACCGCGACTGGCCGGTCTCGGCCGCCGTCGCAACCATCCTGCTCCTCATCCTGGTCGTGCCCATCGTGTTCTTCCAGAATGCGCAGGCCAAGGCCGAAGAGCAGGGGAGGTAAGCCCATGAACACCTGGTCCCGTTTCAACATCGTCTCTGTCGTTCTCGGCTTTGCGTTCCTCTACCTGCCGATCGTGCTTCTGGTCGTCTTCTCCTTCAACGAATCCAAGCTCGTCACGGTCTGGGCCGGCTTCTCGACGAAATGGTACGTGTCGCTCTTCCATAACCAGGGGCTGATGGATGCGGCCTGGGTGACGATCCGCGTGGGCTTGCTCGCCGCGAGCGTCGCGACCGTCCTCGGCACGATGGCGGCGCTGGCTCTGACGCGCTACACGCGCTTCCGCGGGCGGCTGCTGTTTTCCGGCATGGTCTATGCGCCGCTCGTCATGCCGGAAGTGATCACCGGCCTGTCGCTGCTGCTGCTCTTCGTCGCCATCGGCTTCGACCGCGGCTTCGTGACGGTGACGCTCGCGCATATCACCTTCTCGATGTGCTTCGTGACGGTCGTGGTGCAGTCGCGCCTGCTTTCCTTCGACCGCTCGGTCGAGGAGGCGGCGCTCGATCTCGGCGCGACGCCCGTCAGGACCTTCTTCGAGGTGACGCTGCCGATCATCGCGCCGGCCGTGCTTTCCGGCTGGATGCTGGCCCTGACGCTCTCGCTCGACGACCTCGTCATCGCGAGCTTCACCTCCGGCCCGGGCGCGACCACCCTGCCGATGAAGATCTACAGCCAGGTGCGGCTCGGGGTGACGCCGGAAATCAACGCGGCCTGCACGCTGCTCATCGGCGTCGTCGCCATCGGCGTCGTCATCGCCTCGATCATGACCAAGCGGCGCGAGGTCCAGCGCATGCGCGACGAACAGGCTGCCTTCGCCGGCGGCTAAGGCGTTTCCAGCGAAAGTGTCCGACGGCTTTGCGAAAAACGAAGATCGGCCGGCGCTTACTGGCGGGGCGGCTGCCCCGTCAGGATCGAGGCGGGAGAGATGACGGGCTCCGGCCAGGACCCGCCGACGAAGAAGCTGAGGGGCGGATTGACGGTCGCTGCCCCATCCCCCTGCGGGCGGTCGGCAAGCGTGCCGGCCAGCGCCACGCTGCCGGTGCGGTAGGGGATCATGCCGGAGAGAGTCAGCAGTTTTTCATTGCCCTCGATTTCCGCCTTGGTGAGTTCGGCAAGGCCGCGGTCGAGCCGGGCCTCGACATCCGCGCGCACGAAGTCGAAGGAGCCGCCGGCGGCCTCGGAGATGTTGAAGAACGTGTTCTTGGCGGCGCGCTCCTCGAAGGCCTGGCGGTTGAAATGGGTGAGCGTGCCGCTGCCCATGCGCAGCCGGAAACGGCCGGACATGTCGGATGCGCTCGTCGCCCACAGCGGCCGGTCGGTCGAAAGCTCGAAATCGGCCGAACCGATCCCCGATGGCAGCGGGCCGGGCAGGGCGAGCGTGCTGACGATGGCGCCGATATCCACATTGCTTAGCGACATCTGCACCTGGCCGCCGCCGCGAAAACCGTCTTCCGCCAGCGCGATGCGCCCGGTCATGCGGCCGTCGAGGAAGGTGCTGTCGCCGACGTCGAAGGAGGCGCGGCCGTTCTCGATGCGCATGCCGGCGGCAAGGTCCTGCAGCGAGAAGGGGGCGAAGCTGGCGGTCCTGGCGGACAGGCGCAGGTCCATGCCGAACTGGTGGATGAAGGCGGTGTCGACCGTCGGCGCGTTCTGGTCGCTGCCGGGTAGCGGCGAAAAGGCCGTCAGGAAGGCGCGCAGGTCGATCCGGTCGAAGGCGAGCGTGCCGCCGATCTGCGGCATGCCTTGCGGGGGCATGGCAATGTCGAGAACGCCGGTCGCCTGCGCATCGTCGAGCGTCAGCTTGACGTTTTCGAGCCTGGCGGAATAGCCTGACGTCGCGATGTTGGCCTCCACGCTCAACTGCCCGATATTGCCCACCGCCGGGATGTCCGTGCCCTGCCAGGCAAGCACGCGGGCGAGCGAGGGCGTTGCAAGTTGCAGGGCGCCGGAGACGTAGGCATTCGCGGAGAGATTGGCCGTGCCCTCGAAGCCGATCGTGGTCGGATCCGCCGAGAGGCTGGTGCGAATAGTGGCGTTCCGCCCGGCCAGAAGGGCAAGCGGCTGGTCGCTGGCAAAGGACCACCGGGTCATCTCGCCGTTGACGACGCCGGAGAGCGAGAGTTCGAGGCGCTGGCGTAGCGACGGCCAGGTGATGTTGCCGTCGATGTCGGTGATGCGATAGGGCTGGCCGCCACGCGCGATGTCGAGGATGCCGTCGCGTATGGAGATCGTGCCGATGCGTTCGTTGGTAAGGTCGGTCGCCGGCTGTCCCTCGGGCGCCTTGGCGGTGGCGTCGATCGCCTCGATCAGCCAGCCGCTGTGCCGCCAGTTGAAGACGCCCTCGGCGCTCCAGCCGACATGGATGACCGGCCGGACCAGTTCGAAGTCGCTGAAGGCCGGCCGGCCGCGCACGGCGCCGAAAAGGTCGAAGGTCGCGGATATGGCTTCGGCGGTGGCAAGGTCGCCGCTGCCGCCCTCGGCCTTCTTGCCGACGATGCGCACATTGCCAAGCGTCACGCGCGGATACGGCCAGAAGGCGAATTCCGCGCCCTTGCCGACATGCACGTCGGCGCCCGTCCAGTTCTCCAGCGCCCGTTCGATCCCCCTTTCGACCGTCGCCGTCTGGACGAGAAAGGGAAAGGCGATTCGCGCTGCCGCCACGGCGAGGACAAGGGCAAGGAGCCCCCGCACCAGAAGCTTCGAACGGAGGAAACGGGAAAGGCTCATGCGGGGCGCGGCTCCTCTGCCGGCAATGATCTCGTCTCAAGCAAAACGGGGATAGGCGCTCACGGGCAAGAAATCAAATGCCGGCGTGGCGGAATTGCGTTCGGTAAGGGCGCTCGCCACTTTATGCCGCGGCGCAACATGCTATACGGGTGCCATGGAGTGGAGGAAAGCATGACGTCAGAAATGCCCTTGTGGGAACCCACGGCCGCAATTCTCGCGGCAAGTCCGATGGCCCTGTTCATGAAGGCGGCCGGCCGGGCCGCCGGACGGGATTTTGCGACCTACGACGCGCTGCACGCCTGGTCTGTGGAGGACAGGGCTGCGTTCTGGAGCGCGGTGTGGGACGAATGCGGCGCGGTCGGCGAGAAGGGCGCGGTGCCGATGGAGCACGGCGACCGCATGCTGGAGGCGCGTTTCTTCCCCGAGGGACGGCTGAACTTCGCGGAAAACCTCCTGAAGAAGACCGGTGCCGGCGACGCCATCGTCTTCCGCGGCGAGGACAAGGTATCCTACCGCTGGTCCTGGGACGAGCTGCGCGCGCGCGTCTCGAAACTCCAGCAGGCCTTCGCCGCGCTCGGCGTCGGCGAGGGCGATCGCGTCGCCGCCATGATGCCCAATATGCCGGAGACCATCGCCTGCATGCTCGCCGTCGCCTCGCTCGGCGCCATCTGGTCCTCCTGCTCGCCCGATTTCGGCGAACAGGGCGTGCTCGACCGCTTCGGCCAGATCGAACCCAGGCTCTTCATCGCCTGCGACGCCTACTGGTATGCCGGCAAGCTTCAGGACGTCTCGGCCAAGGTGAAGGCCGTCGCCGGCAAGCTCGGCGCCCCGGTCGTCGTGGTGCACTATGCCGGCGATGCGGAAGCGCTTGCTGCCGCGCTGCCGGACGGGCGCACGCTCGACGCGCTGACGGCGCCCTACGAGGCAAGGCCGCTTATCTTCACGCAGCTCCCCTTCCGCCACCCGCTCTACATCCTCTTCTCGTCGGGCACGACCGGCGTTCCCAAATGCATCGTGCATTCGGCCGGCGGCACGCTGCTGCAGCACCTGAAGGAACACCGCCTGCATTGCGGCCTCGTCGAGGACGAGCGGCTGTTCTATTTCACCACCTGCGGCTGGATGATGTGGAACTGGCTGGTCTCAGGCCTTGCCGTGGGCGCCACGCTCTGCCTCTTCGACGGCTCGCCCTTCCATCCCGACGGCAACGTGCTGTTCGACTATGCCGCGGCGGAAAAGTTCGCGGTCTTCGGCACATCGGCCAAATATATCGACGCGGTGCGCAAGGGCGGCTTCACGCCGGTGACCACGTACGACCTGTCGAGCCTGCGCCTCCTCGCCTCCACCGGGTCGCCGCTGTCGCCGGAGGGGTTTTCCTTCGTCTACGAGGGCATCAAGCCGGACGTCCAGCTCGCCTCGATCTCCGGCGGCACGGACATCGTCTCCTGCTTCGTGCTCGGCATTCCTCTGAAGCCGGTCTGGCGCGGCGAGATCCAGGGGCCCGGCCTCGGCCTTGCCATGGATGTGTGGGACGAGGACGGCCGTCCGGTGCGCGGGCAGAAGGGCGAGCTGGTCTGCACGAAGGCCTTCCCCTCCATGCCGGTCATGTTCTGGAACGATCCCGACGGCGCGAAATACCGCGCCGCCTATTTCGAGCGCTTTGACAATGTCTGGTGCCACGGCGACTTCGCCGAATGGACCAGCCACGGCGGCATCGTCATCCATGGCCGCTCGGACGCCACGCTCAACCCCGGCGGCGTGCGCATCGGCACGGCGGAGATCTACAACCAGGTCGAGCAGCTCGAAGAGATCGCCGAGGCCCTGTGCATCGGCCAGGACTGGGACGACGACGTGCGCGTCGTGCTCTTCGTGCGCCTTGCCCCCGGCGTCGTGCTGGACGAGGCGCTGGAAAGGAAGATCAGGACGAAGATCCGCACCGGGGCCTCGCCGCGCCATGTGCCGGCGAAGATCATCGCGGTTGCCGACATCCCGCGCACCAAGTCGGGCAAGATCGTCGAGCTTGCCGTGCGCGAGGTCGTGCATGGCAGGCCCGTCAGGAACAAGGAGGCCCTTGCCAATCCCGAGGCCCTCGACCTTTTTGCCGGCCTGGCGGCGCTCCAGTCCTGAGCGCTGCCGGCATTAACGATTTTAGCCTTTCGGCGTTAACCAAGTTTGCGAAGTTGTGAACGAAAGCCCCGCGATGAAACCCGCCGGATAAGGATTTGTTAATCCGCGCCGACGCAAGGTCGTGCCAACTTGAGCGCGCCCGATGAAGGGCGTTCCGGGCGCACCAGGCCCCGATGGCATGAAGCCGTTCACCTCCGCTTTCGTTGGACAGCATTCAAACTATCGGGGCGGCTTCTGCCGCCCTCTTTTTTTACCGTTCTTCCGTCCGCCGCGCCCGCTGCCTCAGTCCGCCAGCACGCGCGGCGAGGGGAAGATCACCTCGACCAGCGTGCCTTCGTTCGGCGTGGAGCTGATGGCGAAATTCGCCCGGTTGGCATCCACCATCGCCTTGGTCAGCGGCAGGCCGAGCCCGGTGCCGTCGCCGCGCTTGCGCGCGCCCGTCGTCACCTGCCGGAAGGGCTTCATCGCCTGCTCCAGTTCGCTGCGCGTCATGCCGACGCCGGTGTCGCGGATGCGCAGCACGACGCTGCCGTTGGCCTCGTAGGCGGTCGACACGACGATCTGGCCGCCGGACGGCGTGAAGCGAATGGCATTCGACAGGATGTTCAGCGCGATCTGCTTGATGGACCTGAGGTCGGCGACGATCTGCGGGACGTTTGCCGAAAGCGAGGTGCGGATGATGACGCGCTGGGCATTGGCCTGCGGCTGCACCAGCGAGACGGCTTCCGAGATCGTCTCGTTGAGGCCGACGGCGGTGAATTCCAGCTCCATCTCGCCCGCCTCGATCTTGGAAATGTCGAGCAGGTCGTTGACGATGTCGAGCACATGGCGGCCGGAGCGGCCGATGTCGTTGGCATATTCGATGTAGCGCGAATGGCCGATCGGCCCGAAGCGCTCCGTCGCCATCATGTCGGAAAAGCCGATGATGGCATTGAGCGGCGTGCGGATCTCGTGGCTGACGCGGGCGAGGAAGTCGCTCTTGTGGGCATTCGCCGTCTCGGCCGCCCGCTTGGCGTTGCGCAGTTCCTCTTCCGTGCGCTTCCACTGGGTGATGTCGCGGATGACGGCGCAATAGCCGGCGGAGGAGGAAAGGCGGCCCATGGTCATGAACAGCGGGATGAAGCCGCCGCCGGCCTCCCGGCCGATGACCTCCCGCCCGTCGTTGAGCACGCTCGCCACGCCATGCCCGGAAAGGCCGGCGAGATAGTCGAGCACCGCCTTCTGGCTTTCATGGGCGAACAGCATGGCGAAGGGGCGGCCGCGCGTCTCGTCCTCGTCGTAGTTGAAGAGGGCGCTTGCCGAACGGTTCATCGAGCGGATGTCGCCGTCCTGGCCGACGACGACGACGCCGTCCGTCGCGGTTTCGAGAATGGAGCGCAGTTCGCTCACCTCGATGCGGAGGGCAGAGACGGCAGCCTGGTCGGCGCTGCGCTCGTCGGTGGCTGCGGCGGGCGGCGTTTCGACCAGCGTCAGGGCCGGTTTTTCCTGCACGGGGGTCAGCGCTAGCATGAGTGCCGTGCCGTCCTCCCAGCGGATGGACTGGAGGCGGGCCCGGACCGCGCTCGTGCTCTCGCCGTCGGCATGGCGCAGCGCCATGGTGCCGTCGCTCTCCTCCGCACCCTCCTCGGGACCGTCGAGCAGGATGTCGAGCCCGCCGGAGGCTTCGAGGTCCTCCAGGTCGCCATAGCCGGTCAGGCGGAAGAATTCCGGGTTGGCATGGATGAGCCGGTCGCCGACATGGACCAGCAGCGCGACGGGCAGCGCATCGACGACGGCGGCGGTCAGGCCATAGTCCATCTGCCGGCGAGAGGGGGCAAAGCCCGCGCGCTCGCCCGGATGCTCGTCGTGCAGCAGGTCGTCGGCATGCGGGCCGATTTCCAGGCCGGGCATTTCCGTCTCGGTTTCGCCGGCGGCTTGCGCAACGGGCTTGCTGTCTTCCGTGGGCACCTCGGCCGGCGCCTCGCCGGAGGGGCGGTCTTCGGGCTTGCGCTTGCCGAAGGTCTCGCCGAGCTGGCGGGCGATCTCGCGGAATGCCGCCTGTTCGCCGGTCGAAAGACCGTCGAAGAGCCCGCCGCGGCCGCGCCGCGTTTCCAGTTGCACCACCTTGTCGGACTGCCGGCGGGCCGGCGTCTCGACGAGGCGCAGCGCCGGGCGCTCGCCGCGGAAGGCATCCTCTTCCTCGCCCTCGGCCTCTTCAGGGGTATCGGAGGCGGGAGCCGCTTCCTCGGGCCGATCCGTTTCGGCGGAGCCGCCTGCCGCCGCGGTCTCGTCCGTCGAGGCGGACGGCTCGCTTTCCGCGCCGGCTTCCGCGTCCACGGCAGGGTCGTCCGGTTCGGTCGCCGCTGTCTCCAGCAGGACGCCGGTTTCCGCGCTCAGGGTTTCCTCGACGAGGACGTCGTCCATGCCGCGGGGCTCGTCCAGCGCGAGGCCACGGGCATGGGGATCCTCGACGGCATCGGCGACGCGCACGATGCCGAAGCCGCGGAAGCCGTCGAACTCGCGGTCGCGGGAATAGGTGGGCAGCGCGGCAAGGTCGACCGGCACGACGAGGCGCGTGCCTTCCACGGGCCAGAGGATCGTCTTGCCGGACCAGGTGTCGCGGCGGCGCAGCAGGTCGCCGATCTTGCCCGTGGGGTCGAGCTCGAAGCGTGCGGCGACGTCGCTGAAACGCTCGCCGGAAATCGACGCGGCATGCGGCCCGACGGCGGCGGCGAACTCGTCGGAAATCTCGCTGAACCGCCCCGTGGCGTCGATCTTCCAGACGAAGCGGATCGGGCGGCCCTGGGGATTGAAGGTGAAGCCGGTGGTCTCCGTCATGCCGGCAGCCGCGACGGGCTCGGCAATCCCGGTATCGACCGTTTCCGGCGACGCTTCGCCGGCCGGTTCCTCCGCGATGTGGCCGATGCCGGCCGGCTCCTCGCCAACCGCTTCGGGCGTCGTCTCTTGCGCGGGGGCCTCTTCCTCGGCAGCGCCGCCGGCGTCGGGCGCCACGGTTTCGGCGGTTGCCTCCTGCGGCTCCTCCACCGCAGCAGGGGGCGCCTCGGCGACGGGTTCGTCCTCGTCCGGATCGAGATGCCCGAGAATGGTTTCGACGGCGAAGAGCAGATGCAGCGGGGGATCGTTGGAGATGCGGCCGATGGCGGCGGGCAGGTGGCCGCGGCCGGTGGCGATGGGGCGTTTGACGAGCCGTTCGGCGCTGCGGCCGGCCGCCTCGACAAGGGTGTGCCGCGTCTCTCCGCTGATGGAAAGGCCGTCGAAGCCGTCGGAGGCGGCGACGACGGTGCCTTCCCCGTCCAGCACCGCCATATGCGTGTCGGGATCGTCGAAGCCGGCGAGCATCGCCCGCGCGGCCTCCTTGTCGTCCTGCCTGCCGGCGACGGGCGCGCTGAACAGGATCGCCTCGTCGCCGGGGCGGATGGTGATCGCCTCTACCGTTGCATTGACCGGTATGCTGCGAAAGCCGCTGCCGATGCGCATGAGGAAGCTGCGCCGCTCACCCGGCGCCTGCACCTGCCGGGCGGTTGCCGCAAGCTGGCGGAAGGCGACGTCCGCCCGGTCGGGGCCGACATCGAGCAGGTCGTAGATATTGTCCTGGCCGAAAAGGGCCGCGCCCCGGCCGTTCGACCAGAGCACCCGCGCCATGTCCCTGGAGAACAGGACGACCGCCTCGCCCCGGGCAAAGGGCAGGCGCACCCGTTCATGGACGGCGACGTCGATAAAGGGGTACTGCTTTGCGGACATGTTCAGGCCTGTCTCTCGCTCCCGGCGCCCCGGACTTCCATTAACGCTTTATTAATAGCGGTGCAGGCGCGGAGGGTCCAGCGGCGGTGCCCGCAAGCCCGGGGCTTTCAGGCGAAAGGGTTAACGGCTTCCGGGATTATTGTGCGATGCACAATAATGTTGCAATGCGAAAGAAGTTGGACTATATAGAGGTCATCCAAGAACACGGCGCCTCTGGAGAGGGCCAAACCAAGGAGTGCAGAAAATGGCTGCCAAGAAGACCGACGACGTATTTTCCATCGCATCCCTCGACCCGAGCAAGTTTTCCGAAAGCTTCCGCGATTTCGCCGAAAAGGGCGCCGCGCAGACCAAGGAAGCCTATGCCAAGATGAAGGAAGCTGCCGAAGACGCCACGAAGACCGTTGAAGCGACGTTCGAAAGCGCGCAGGCCGGCTCCGTCGAACTCGGCCTCAAGGCCATCGAAGCGCTCCGCACCAATGCCGAAAACTCGCTTTCCCACATGGAAGCCCTGCTCGGCGTGAAGTCCGTTGCCGAACTCTTCGAGCTGCAGACCGCCTTCCTGCGCAAGCAGGCCGAGGTTGTCGTCGAGCAGGCCAAGACCCTTCAGGAAACCTCGAAGAAGGTTGCCGAAAAGGTCATCGCTCCGGGCAAGTCCGCCGCCGAAAAGGCCGCGAAGTCCTTCAAGGCCGTCTGAGCCGCCGCATGGCGCGGGGCCACGGCCCGATATTGGAATGGCCGGGCGTTCGTCCGGCCATTTTCGTTTGTGGGCAGCGCAGAAAAGGCTTGAAAAAAGGTGCGGCTGCCCGTATGTGACGCACCAACGGCGCCGAGCGCGCCTTGTGCGGTTGTAGCTCAGTTGGTTAGAGCGCAGGTTTGTGGCACCTGAGGTCGTAGGTTCGATTCCCACCAACCGTACCATTTCTCCTTTCGAGACTTGATCGTTTCCGCCTCGCGGCAGGGTTTTGTCCCTCGCCCGCCGGTGACGGCGCTCCCGCTTTTTCCACGTTGGCCACGGCGATCATCGAGCCGGACCGTTCGGCCGTAAGCCGCTGTAAACCCTTCATTTACCACGCCTTCGGCCGTATTCCCGATTTGGCACTCTCATTAGCAATCCGTTGACCAATGAATCCCTAGGGTCGGTTCGTTCTCAAGGGGAGAACCGGTCCGCATGACGCGCAGCCGCGATGCAAATGGGGTTCTTCAAATGCACATGACGTGCGTCAAATGGCTGGCGATTCCTGCCGGCATGCTCGGGCTGTTCCTTCTCTGGCTGCCGATCAGCCTTCAGGCACAGCTCATTCTCAGTTTCGCCGTGCTCGGCGTGATGTTCCTGGCCATGACGCGGCCGGCCAGCACCACCCTGCGGCTCGTCACCTTCACCTTCGCCGGCATCCTCGCCATGCGCTACGCCTTCTGGCGCACCACCGAGACGCTGCCGAGCATCCATGAACCGCTGAACTTCATTCCCGGCCTGATCCTCTATCTGGCGGAAATGTACTGCCTCGCCATGCTGGCGATCAGCTTCTTCATGCTGGCCGATCCCTTGAAGCGTGCGGCACCGGCGCCGGGCGAGGCGGCCGACCTTCCGACCGTCGACGTCTTCATTCCCTCCTACAACGAAGAGCCGGAGCTTCTGGCCGGCACGCTCGCCGCGGCAAAGTCGCTGCTCTATCCGAAGGACAAGCTGACCGTCTATCTGCTCGACGACGGCGGCACGGAAGCCAAGCGCAACCACAAGGACCCGCGGGTCTCCATCGCCGCGATCCGCCGGCACGAGCAGTTGAAGGCGCTCTGCGCCTCGCTCGGCGTCGTCTACCACGCGCGCAAGCAGAACGATCATGCGAAAGCCGGCAACCTCAACGAGGGCCTGAAGGTCTCGAAGGGCGAACTCGTCGTCGTCTTCGATGCCGACCATGCCCCGGTGCGCGAGTTCCTGCGCGAGACGGTCGGCTTCTTCCGCGAGGACAAGAAGCTCTTTCTCGTCCAGACGCCGCACTATTTCCTCAATCCCGATCCGCTCGAAAAGAACCTGCGCACCTTCGCGCGCATGCCCTCGGAAAACGAGATGTTCTATTCGATCCTGCAGCGCGGGCTCGACAAGTGGAACGCCTCGTTCTTCTGCGGCTCGGCGGCGGTGCTGCGCCGCGCGGCGCTCGCGGCGGCGAACGGCTTTTCCGGCCAGTCGATCACCGAGGACTGCGAGACGGCGCTGGCGCTCCATTCCAAGGGCTGGCACAGCGTCTATGTCGACAAGCCGCTGATCGCCGGCCTGCAGCCGGAGACCTTCGTGTCCTTCATCGGCCAGCGCGCGCGCTGGTGCCAGGGCATGCTGCAGATCCTGATCCTGAACCGGCCGTTCCTCGCCAGGGGCCTGACGCTCGCCCAGCGCATCTGCTACGCCGGCATCAACCTCTTCTGGCTCTTCCCGCTGTCGCGGCTGGCCTTCGTCTTCTCGCCGCTGCTCTACATCTTCTTCTCGCTGGAAATCTACCAGGCCAACATCCTCGAATTCGCCTCCTATGCGGTGACCTACCTCATCGGCTCCTTCGCCATGCAGAGCTACCTCTACGGGCGCGTACGCTGGCCCTGGGTCTCCGAGCTTTACGAATATGTGCAGTCGGTGATGCTGTTCGGCTCCATCGTCTCGGTGGTGCGCAACCCGCGAAAGCCCACCTTCAACGTCACCGCGAAAGGCCAGACGCTCGACCGCAGCATGCTGTCGCCGCTCGCCCGGCCGTATTTCGCCATCTTCTTCCTCCTGCTGGCGGCGGCGCTCTATTCCGGCTACCGCTTCCTGACCGAGCCGGTCGCAAGCGAACTCCTGACCATCGTCGCGGCCTGGAACCTCATCAATCTTGGCCTTGCCGGCGCGGCGCTCGGCGTCGTCGCCGAACGGCGCGAGCTGCGTCGCAACCAGCGCCTGCCGGTCAAGCGCCATGCCCTGATGAAGGCGGACGGCAAGCTCAGCAACATCATCATCCAGGACGCCTCCTTCGGCGGCATCTCGGTGGAATTCGTCGAGGACAGGCCGCAGATCGATCTGGATCACCCGCTGGAGGCAACGATCCAGCTTCGCCGCGCCGGCCAGGTCATCGCCTTCGACGTGGTCTGCCGCTCCACCCACGGCGCGGGCGCGGACACGCTCTGCGGCTTTGCCTACAAGGAACGCACGCCGGAAACCTTCATGGCGATCGCCGAGCTGATGTACTCGGACCAGTCCGTCCTTCAGGAGCGCCTGACCCGCCGCCAGATCCGCCACAGCTTCTTCTGGGGCACCTCGCGCTTCGCGCTGTGGAGCATCCGCGAGACGCTGCGGGCTCTGCGCTACTCGTTCGGCCTCCTTCGCGAGAACGCCGTCAAGTCCATCGCCGATGCCCCCATCGTCGTGAAGGAAAGCAATGCCCAGATGTCCGGCCGCGTCCCCGAGCAGCCGCCGGTTCTGCAAGGAGTGCAGGCCTATGGCTAAGACCCCTCTTCTCGGAACCCTGGGCCTTGCCCTTCTCCTCGCCTCGGCCGGCATGGGCCGCGCCGGCGAACTGGTCGCGGATGCCGTGCAGCCGCTGCTCGAAGGCACGGCGCTTGCCGGCGGCCTTCTGCCCGATCCCGCCGGCAGGGTAAAGCCGGCGCTGCCCCAAACGGCCGCCCCCGGACATCTCGTGCCGTTCGAGCAGTCCGCCGATGCCTACATGCTGTCGGGCGAGGACGACGTCGCCACCTTCACCTTCGCGCTGGAAGGTCCCCAGGTCGCCGCGGGCGGCATGCTGAACATCGCCTATGTCAATGCCGTCTCCGTGCTGCCCGATACCGCGCGCATGGATGTCGAGATCAACGGCCGCGATGCCGGCGGCTTCGCCATCGCCTCGCCGGGCGGCGTCAGGACGGAGAAGCTCTCCGTGGCGGCGGAATTCCTGAAGCCCGGCCGCAATGTCGTACGCCTTCGCGCCCGCCAGCATCATCGTGTCGATTGCTCGCTGGCGGCGACCTATGAGCTCTGGACGAAGCTCGATCCGGCGCTGACCGGCTTCGCCTCGACGCTGCCGTCCGGCCTTGCCGATTTCGATTCCCTGCTCGCCGTCCGCCGCAATGCCGCCGGGCGCACCGATGTCCGCCTCGTCCTGCCGGGCGCGCCGGATGCCGCGGCGTTGAACGAAGCCGCGCCCGTCCTGCAGGCGCTCACCCTCTTCCTCGATCGCGACGACGTGACCGTCTCGGTCGCCGACAAGCCGGGCACCGGACCCGGCATCGACCTTGTCATGGCGATGGACCGCGACGGGGCGGAGGCGCTTGCAAAGCGCGGCCTTGCCGCCGCGCCCCGCGGGCTTTCGGTGCAGGCGGGCGCGTCGGCGGACCGTGCCATGGTCGTGATGCGCGCGGCCGATGCCGGCGACGTCACGACGGCCCTGCTTGCCGCGGTGAAGGGCCCCATGGCCGATGGCCTGCAATCCGGTGTCTTCGGGAAGGGCAGGGGCGTTCTCGCCGTCGATGCCGGGGAGCGGCGCACGCTGAAGGAGACGGGCTACGAGACCCGTGTCTTCTCCGGCCGCCTTTCGCGCACGGATTTCACCGTCGAGATGCCGGCGGATTTCTATCCGGCCGAATATGCCACGATCGACCTGCGCCTTTCGGCGGCGACGTCGCCGGGGCTGGAACAGACCGCCCAGCTTCTCGTGCGCGTCAACGACAGGGTCGTGACGAGCCACCCCTTCCGCAACCGCGAGGGCCAGCAGTTCGACGGCAAGCGCATCGAACTGCCGCTGCGCGCCTTCCGGCCCGGCGTGAACACGCTCGAGCTGCTCGCCGAGCTGCCGGTCGCGGCCGACGCCGCCTGCCGGCCGGAGGAGCGCGACGATGCCAAGCCCCGCTTCATCCTGCTCGACACGACGGCGATCGAGATACCCCAGCTTGCCCGCGTCGGCCGGCTGCCGGATCTCGCGGCGCTCGCCGGCAAGGCCTACCCCTATGGCGCCGGCAAGCCCTTCGACCTCTTCATCGACCGGGCGGACACGCAATCGGCCGGCGCAGGCCTCACCATGCTCTCGCGCCTGGCGCTTTCCGCCCGCGCGCCGCTGAATGCGAGGATCGCCATCGGCGCGCCGTCCGAAGGCACCGGCCGCGACGCGCTGGTCGTTTCCTCGCAGCAGGATTTCGCCGAGCTCGGCGCATCGGGAAAGACGGACTTCCCCGATCCCGCAAGGCCCGATCCCATGGTTACGGCGTCTGTCTCCCCGGCGGCATCCGGCAACGATGCGGCCGATCTTCTGGAGGCCTTCCGGACTTCCACCGCGTCCCGGCAGGAGGAAGGGTCGCTCGGTTCGCGCATCCAGCTCGGGCTCTCCGCCGCCACCAGGAGCTTCCGCCGCTGGCTGAGCTATGAGACGGACGACGCGCACGCCGCCGCGCATGGCGAGGGTTCGCTGGTGACGCTGTCGCAGATGCGCTCGCCGGACGGGCTTGCCACCTGGACGGTGATCCGCGCCGGCTCCCCGCACGATGCGGCGGCCGGGGTGGAGCGGCTCGTGGCGCCCGCCGTCTGGCGGGACCTCCAGGGCGGCACGGCGTCCATCGAAACGGCGAGCCTGTCCGTGGTCAGCCTGCCGGCTGCCGAGCGCTATGTCGCCGACCTCGACGATCTCAGCCCCGGCAACCTTCGCCGCCTCGCGGCCGCCTGGTTCTCCGACAATTTCCAGATCTATGTGCTGGTCGTCCTCGCAAGCCTCGGCCTCTTCGCCGCCTGGCTCGGGCTGACGGTGCCGCGCAAGGGCGTGAGGTCCGACACATGAGAACGCTGATCCTGTCCGCCCTTCTTCTCGGTTCCTCCGCGCTTTCGTCCATGGCCGCCGGCCCCGACGCCGTGGAGCTTGCCGGGCTCTATTACTATGCCGAACAGAAGCAGGAGGACCGGCTCGCCGCCGAGACGAACCGGCTGCGGCTGAAATATCCCGACTTCGTGGTGCCCGCCGACGTCTACGCGCCAGCCGCACGGCAGATGGACGAAGGCGTGCTCTGGGCGCTTTACGAGAAGAACGATTTCGTCGGCATCGACGCCGAGATCGGCCGCAAGCGCGTGGAAAGCCCTGAATGGTCTCCCAGCGAGGACTTTTCCGGCAAGCTCGCCCGCCGCAAGCAGCGCGTGGAGATGACCGCCGCGACGGCCCGGAAGGACTGGATGGGCGTGATCGAGGCGGCCGGGACGCTCGACCCGTCGAGCGAGACGGAAGTCGATCTCGTCTGGATGCTGCTCGACGCCTATGCCGAGACCGGCGCGAGGGACGCGCTGACCGGCGCCTATCGCGGCCTTCTCTTCCGCGAGGGCGACAAGCGCCTGCCGGATGTGCAGATCCTCACGACCATGAAGAAGTCGACGCGCGATTTCTCGTCCGAGGAGGTGCGCAAGGCGATGCGCCTCGTCGCGACGTCTCCCGCCCTGCAGGCCGGCCTTCAGCCGGTCGAGCTGGACCTGACGCGCAAGGACGTCGCCGGCTTCAACGCGGATGAGAAGCGCCAGACGCCGGTGGCGGAGGGCGAGGTCGCCGTGCTGCGCACCACAGCGGAAAAGGACGGGCGCCTTGAGGACCTTTCGCTGCTCGGCTGGTACGACCTGAAGCTCAAGGCGCCGGAAAGCGCCGAGCGCTGGTTCAAGGCCGCGCTCGCCAAGCGCCGCGACGAGGAGAACGCCAAGGGCTTCTATCTCTCGCTCGCCGCGCAGAACAGGCAGGAAGAGGCCTATGCCGTTGCGCAGGACTATATCGAGGAGTTCTCCGACGACCCCGAATTCCTGATGAACGCGCTGTCGCTGCGCTTCTCCCGGCCCGACCAGCCGGACGCGGATGTCAGGACCGTCACCGCCTACAGCAACGCCATCCTTTCGACGTCGAATGCCGACCACGCGGAAATCCTCGCCTGGTACGCCTACAATGCGCGCCAGTACGACGCCGCGCGGGCGTGGTTCGGAAAGTCGCTCGACTGGGAAAGCGCGCCGGTGCGCGTCAAGGGCCTGGCGCTCAGCCTGCTGCGGCTTGGCGAGAAGAAGGATTATGCGGCGCTGGAAGCGGAATATCGCGATGTCTATCCGGAAATCTGGACGGAGATAAAGGTCGCGGTTGCGCCGAAGGGGGAAAAGCGCAGCGTCGCCGTCGAGATGCCCACCGCCGCGGCGACCGCGCCCGGCGGCACCGGCTACCTTGCGCATTTCAAGGCGAAGCGTTTCGGCGCCTGCATCAAGGACATTTCCGCCATGGAAGCGCGCGGTGCGGCGTCCGCCGACGCCATGCTCATCAAGGGCTGGTGCCATCTGGAGCTCGGCCGTCTCGCCGAGGCCCGCAACGCCTTCGAGGCGGCGCTCGGCAATGCCCGCACGCAGCAGGACGCCGCCTATGGCGCGGCGCTCGCGCTGCTGCGTGGCCGCCTGACGGACGATGCCGAGGCGATGGTTTCCATGTATCCGCTGTCGGTAAAGCGCGACCGGGAGGTACGGGCCGAGATCTACTGGCAGCGCGCCCGCTCCGCATTCGACCACAAGCAGTACCGGCGCGTGCTCGATGCGCTGAACGCCCGCGCGAGCCTCGTCGCCGAGCCCGCCGATCTCAGCCAGTTGCGCGGCTGGTCCTATTACCATCTCGGCGACCGCGGGCAGGCGCAGGCTGTCTTCGCCCGGCTGAACATGCATCTCTACGACCCGGCGGCCGCGCGCGGCCTCGCCGTCTCCTCCACCCGATAGGCTTCCCATGCGCTGGTTGATCCTCGCCGCCCTTCCGTTCCTCGCCGCCGGCTGCACCGCCGTCCCCGATCCCTTCCTGGAGACGGGCGCCATCCGGCCGGACGCCCCGCCGATCTCGACGGAAGTCTCGCCGGACTTCGCCGCCGCCTACCTGCCGTCGATTTCCGGCCGCATCGAAAGCGTGCGCCAGACGGCGCGGGACGGCTTCCTCGAGCAGGCCATCGTCTATTCCAACGCGACCGCTCTTTCCGGCGAGAACCTGCTGACCGTGCGGGTCGGCACGCCTTCCGAGGGGCCGGCCTTCCTGCGCGCGCCGACGCGCCGGGCCATCCTCGCCGAGATGCGGCAGGCCCTGCCGGGCATCGCCATGACGATCAGCCCGGCAATGGGCGAGAATGTGCACGGCGTCTACGGCTACGCCACGGGACCGCTCGGCGCCTCGGGAAGCTGCCTCTATGCCTGGCAGTTCGCCAAGCGAGTCTCGCCCGTGAAGGAAACCGCGATGGGACGGCTCGAGACGGGCAACTATTCGGCGCAGGTGCGCCTGCGCTTCTGCCACCCGGCCATGCCGGAGGATCGCATCGCCACGCTGATGGCCGGCATGCGGCTGAAGCCGGTGACGCGCGATACCTTCGCCCTGCTGCAATATGCCGGCGGCACCGGCCATGCGCGCAGCCAGCCGGCCCTTGTCATCGAAGAGAAGGTGGCGCCGGCCCCCGCGAGACACCGCGTCGTGGAAGAAAAGAAGGCGGAGGAACCGGTCGTCGTCCGCAATGCCGTGCGCGTCCCGTTGCCGGGGGAAGTGGCGGAAAAGAAGGTGGCGATTGCCGCCAAGCCCGCGGAGAAGGCCGCGGAACCGGTGAAGGCCCGGTCCGAGAGCGCGCTGGTGCCTCTGCCGGAAGCCGTCACGGACTGAGCGTCAGAGAAAGATGCCGTGCTCCTGCCGCACGAGTTCCTGCACGAACTCGGCGACGGTGCGCACGCGCACGAGGTCGCGCGCGCTTTCGTGCCAGGTCGTCCAGTAGGCGCGGCGGATCGAGGCGGCGGGCAGCAGGCGGACGAGCTCGGGATGTTGCCGGGCGATATAGTCGTGCAGGATGCCGATGCCGGCGCCAGAGCGCACCGCCTCCGTCTGGCCGGTGGCGCTCGAAATCTCGAAACCCGCGTCCCAGCTACGCATGATCTCGCCGGTGAAGTTGAGCGAGGCCGTGAAGATCAGGTCCTCCACATAGCCGATGCGCCGGTGCGCCTTGAGATCCTCGACGGTGTCAGGCGTGCCGTTCTCGTCGAGATAGCCGCGCGAAGCGTAGAGGCCGAGCGTATAGTCCGTGAGTTTCGAGGAGACGAGCCGTCCCTGTTCCGGGCGCTCCAGCGTGATCGCGATGTCCGCCTCGCGCTGCGACAGCGAGAAGGAGCGGGGGATCGGCACGAGCTGGATTTTCAGTTCCGGGTGTCGTGCCGTCAGCCGGCCGAGGCGGGGGGCGAGGAAGGAGACGCCGAAGCCGTCCGGCGCCCCGACGCGCACGGTGCCGGCAACCGCGGTGTCGATACGGCCGATGCTGGCCTGCACCGCCAGCATCTCCGTTTCCATCCGCTCGGCCGCGCGCAGAAAGGCCTCGCCCTCGGCGGTGAGATCGCAGCCGTTGGTGCGGCGAATGAGAAGGCGCGTCTTCAGCGCTTCCTCCAGCGCGCTGACGCGGCGGCTGAGCGTGGCGTGGTTGACGCCGAGGCGGCGGGATGCGGCAAGCAGTTGCCCGGTGCGGGCCACCGCCAGGAACATGCGGGCATCGTCCCAGTTCATTGTCGCCTCCGGCTTTAATTTACGCACAACGGTTCCTTATCCGAGGTGATTGTGTTGTGCAAATTGAAGTGCGATCATCCTGCCATAACCACGGAGGACTCCCCATGTACGAGATCGGACATTTCATCGACGGCAAGCATGTGCCGGGCACGAGCGGCCGCACCGCCAACGTCTACAATCCCGCCACGGGCGAGGTTCAGGCCAGGGTCGCGCTCGCGAGCGACGCCGAGCTGCAGGCCGCCGTCGACGCCGCCAAGGCCGCGCAGCCGAAGTGGGCCGCCACCAACCCGCAGCGCCGCGCCCGCGTCTTCATGAAGTTCGTCGACCTGCTCAACCAGAACATGGACGAGCTGGCGGTGCTGGTCTCGCGCGAACATGGCAAGACGGTCGAGGACTCCAAGGGCGACGTCATCCGCGGCCTCGAAGTCTGCGAGTTCGTCATCGGCATTCCGCATCTGGCCAAGAGCGAGTTCACCGAAGGCGCAGGCCCCGGCATCGACATGTATTCGATCCGCCAGCCGGTCGGCATCGGCGCCGGCATCACGCCGTTCAACTTCCCGGGCATGATCCCGATGTGGATGTTCGCCCCGGCGATTGCCTGCGGCAACGCCTTCATCCTCAAGCCCTCCGAGCGCGACCCGTCCCTGCCGATCCGCCTTGCCGAACTGATGATCGAGGCCGGCCTGCCGGCGGGCATCCTCAACGTCGTCAACGGTGACAAGGCTGCGGTCGACGGCATCGTCGCCCACCCGGACATCGGTGCCGTCTCCTTCGTCGGCTCCACGCCGATCGCCCGCTACGTCTACGGTGCGGCCACGGCCAACGGCAAGCGCGCCCAGTGCTTCGGCGGCGCCAAGAACCACATGATCATCATGCCCGACGCCGACCTCGACCAGGCCGTCAACGCCCTGATGGGCGCCGGCTACGGTTCGGCCGGCGAACGCTGCATGGCCGTCTCCGTCGCCGTTCCGGTCGGCGAGGAAACCGCCAACCGGCTCATCGAGAAGCTGACGCCCAAGGTCGAGAGCCTGCGCATCGGTCCCTATACCGACGAGAAGGCCGACATGGGCCCGGTCGTCACCAAGGAAGCCCAGGCCCGCATCCGCAGCCTCATCGACAAGGGCGTGGAAGAGGGCGCCACGCTCGTTGTCGACGGCCGCGACTTCAAGCTCCAGGGTTACGAGAACGGCTATTTCGTCGGCGGCTGCCTGTTCGACAACGTCACGCCGGACATGGAAATCTACAAGACCGAGATCTTCGGCCCGGTCCTGTCCGTCGTGCGCGCCAGGAACTACGAGGAAGCGCTCGACCTGCCGATGAAGCACGAATACGGCAACGGCGTCGCCATCTACACCCGCGACGGCGATGCCGCCCGCGACTTCGCCAGCCGCATCAACATCGGCATGGTCGGCATCAACGTTCCGATCCCGGTTCCGCTGGCCTACCACTCCTTCGGCGGCTGGAAAGCCTCCGCCTTCGGCGACCTCAACCAGCACGGCACGGACTCCATCAAGTTCTGGACCCGCACCAAGACCGTGACGAGCCGCTGGCCGTCCGGCATCAAGGACGGCGCCGAATTCGTCATGCCGACGATGAAGTGATACACCCCGGATCGACCATGAAGAGGGCTCCCGTCGGGAGCCCTTTTTGCACTTCAGCCCATGCCCTGCGGGGAGTTGGCCGTGCGCGAGACCGCGATGACGCGGCGGCCGGCGGACAGGTCGCCCGCACGGCTCCCGGCCCGCCGCATTTATTCCCGATTGCCGTGGTCAGACTTGGCGACTTGCCCCTTGCGGGCAATCGTGCGACCACTCGCATAACATGAATGTGATTTTCCGCTTTTTGGAATTGTTCTAAATCGCGATCTGTCCTATATGTGACCTGTCTTCAAAATCGGATTCGGAGTTTTCCATGCGCCTGACGAAGCAAACCAACTATGCCGTGCGCATGTTGATGTACTGCGCGGCAAACGGGGACAAGCTCAGCCGCATCCCGGAAATCGCCAAGGCCTACGGCGTTTCGGAGCTTTTCCTGTTCAAGATCCTTCAGCCGCTGACCAGGGCCGGCATCATCGAGACGGTACGCGGCCGCAACGGCGGCGTGCGCCTGCCCAAGCCCGCCTCGGAAATCACGCTGTTCGACGTTGTGCGGGTGACGGAGGATTCCTTCGCCATGGCCGAATGTTTCGAGGTCGGCGAGATCGAATGCCCGCTCGTCGATAGCTGTGGCCTCAATGCGGCGCTCCGCAAGGCACTGAACGCCTTCTTCGAGGTGCTCCAGCAGTACACGATCGACGATCTCGTCAAGGCGCGTCCGCAGATCGGCATGCTGCTCGGACTGGAGCATACGCGGGCAGCCCAGCAGCAGGCAGCCCAGCAGCCGGCGGCCTGACGCCGGCTGTCGTCAGATTCCCGCGCCGACGTCGCGCTGCACATATTCCTGCAGGATGAACTCGATGGCCGTGGGATCGAGCTCAGCCTTGTCGATGCGGAAGTCGACGCCGTAGTCCTCGATCTTCTGGAAATAGGCGTCGCTGATCGACGAGGAGATGACGCCGACCGGGCCGATATAGCCGGCGCGGCGCAATTCCGGCACGGTTTCCCGGAAATCGGCCTGCGGCTGGAGCCGGTTGTCCATCAGGATCATGTCGAGCCGCACGCCGGACGACCGGATGAAATCCAGCGCGCCCTCCACCGTCTCCACATAGTGCAGCGCGATCGTGTAGCTTGCCACCTTGCGCATCAGAGCGCTGAGAATGACGTTTTCCGCAGGATCGTCATCAACAAGCAGGAGATGCACTTTTGCTGTCATGGCAGTAGGTGGACCCGGTTGTGCAAGGGCAGCAGCCCCGAAGACTGTGGATACTCTCGTTCAGTCCGCGAATATTAACAAGTCCCTAACGCGGTTATCCGCAACGCCCGAAGGCGTTTTGCGGCATTACTGGATGATCTGTTCGCGGATCGCCTTGGCGACCATCTGGGTGCGGTTGACCACGTCGAGTTTCTTCAGGATCGTCGCCGTGTGCGAGTTCACCGTATGCTCGGAGACGGAAACGATGAGCGCGATCTCGCTCGCCGTCTTGCCGTAGGAAATCCAGCGCAGGATCTCCGTCTCGCGCGGCGTCAGCCCCATGCCCGCCTTGTTGGCCAGCACCTGGCGATGGAAATAGTCGAAGGCGCAGTTCGCTTCGTAGCAGATCTCGAAATGTTCGCTCCGGCCGATCTCCTCCCCGTCGCCGAGGAAGAGGACGACATAGCGCGTGCCGGTGACCGAATGGACGGGAATGGACATGGCCATGTCGAAGCCGATCTGGTCGAGGAAGTCGGCACCCTCGGCCGACCCGTTCTCCATTGCGTCCGGCGCCCGCCAGACGGTCGGGATCGTGGACTTGTAGAAGCTCTTGAAGAGGGCGGAATCGTTGAGGCGGTAGCGCTTGTCGTAGGTTTCGGCAAGCCCGGCCGGCAGGTCGTGCAGCATCAGGCGCCCGGCAAGCAGGCTGGTCTCGTGCTCGTTGGCGAGTTGAAGCACGCCGAAGTGCTCGAACCCGTAGCGCAGCGCCATCGTATGGAAGATGCGAAAGAAATCGACGCGATTGAGAGCCTTCTCCAGATCGCCTTCGAAATCGTATCGCTTGAAGTGTCTGTTCAATGCGGGCACGTGGCCTCCCAGGTTCCACGCCAAGCAATCTAACGCCGCAATCTCTGGCGGCAAAGTCCTTGCGGGGACAATTTCGCCGACGGCGGCGTCTTTTCTCGCCCGCCGCCCGCCGCGATCTGTCCCAACGCCGCGTAACGGCGGGTTTCTCCCGCATTTTCAGCGGTTCTAATGCTGTGGAGAAGAATGTTGCGGCAATTTTTCCATTTGGACAAATTTGTCCGCCGACTTATTGCAATCCTGCGGCAAATGTCGTTCCATCCGCGCAAGGCCGGGGCTGGAACCTGCACCCGTGCCCGCACACAACGAAGAAAAAAGCAAACCTGGGAAGCTCACTATGAAAAAGCTGACTACTCTCCTCGCAGCGACGGCGCTCGCCTCGATGATGGCAGGCGCTGCCTGGTCGAAGACGCTGGTCTATTGTTCGGAAGCCTCGCCGGAAGGGTTCGATCCCGGTCTCTACACCGCCGGCCAGACCTTCGACGCCGCCTCGCGCACCGCCTATAACCGCCTGGTCGAGTTCAAGCACGGCAGCACGGAGCTGGAGCCGGGCCTCGCTGAGAGCTGGGACGTATCGGCTGATGGCAAGGAATATACCTTCAAGCTGCGCAAGGGCACGAAGTTCCAGACGACCGAATACTTCACCCCGACCCGCGAACTGAACGCCGACGACGTCATCTTCTCCTTCGAGCGCCAGTACAAGGACGACAATCCGTGGCACAAATACGTTGCCGGCGCGTCTTGGGAATATTTTGCCGGCATGGGCTTCCCCGACCTCATCGACCATATCGAGAAGGTTGACGACCTGACGGTCAAGTTCGTGCTGAAGCGTCCGGAAGCGCCGTTCATCGCCAATCTCGGCATGGACTTCGCCTCGATCCTCTCCAAGGAATATGCCGACAAGCTGCAGGCTGACGGCAAGATGGAACTCCTGAACCAGCAGCCGCTCGGCACCGGCCCGTTCACCTTCGTCGCCTACCAGACGGACGCGGCGATCCGCTACAAGGCCAACCCGGACTACTGGAACGGCAAGCAGCCGATCGACGACCTCGTCTTCGCCATCACGACGGACGCCGCCGTGCGCGCGCAGAAGCTGAAGGCCGGCGAATGCCACATCATGCCCTATCCGAACGCGGCTGACGTCGCCGAGCTCAAGGCCGACCCGAACCTCCAGGTCCTGGAGCAGGAAGGCCTGAACGTCGCCTACCTCGCCTACAACACGCTGGTTCCGCCGTTCGACAAGGTCGAGGTCCGCAAGGCCCTCAACATGGCCGTCAACAAGCAGGCCATCGTCGACGCGGTCTTCCAGGGCGCGGCGACCGTCGCCAAGAACCCGATCCCGCCGACCATGTGGTCGTACAACAATGCCGTCGAGGACGACAAGTACGATCCGGAAGCGGCCAAGAAGATGCTCGAGGAAGCCGGCGTCAAGGATCTCAAGATGAAGATCTGGGCGATGCCAGTCGCGCGCCCCTACATGCTGAACGCCCGCCGTGCGGCGGAACTGATGCAGGACGACCTCGCCAAGGTGGGCGTCACGGCCGAGATCGTCTCCTACGAATGGGCCGAATACCTCAAGCTCTCCTCCGCCAAGGACCGCGACGGCGCGGCCATCCTCGGCTGGACGGGCGACAACGGCGACCCGGACAACTTCCTCGACACCCTGCTCGGCTGCGATGCCGTCGGCGGCAACAACCGCGCGCAGTGGTGCAACAAGGAATTCGACGACCTGATGACCAAGGCGAAGGAAACCGCCGACGTCGGCGAGCGCACCAAGCTCTATGAAGAGGCCCAGGTCATCTTCAAGCGCGAGGCGCCGTGGAACACCCTCGACCATTCGCTGGTCGTCGTTCCCATGAGCAAGAAGGTCTCGGGCTTCAAGATGGACCCGCTCGGCATTCACCGCTTTGACGGCGTGGACATCGCCGAGTAAGGTCGGGCAAGAATAAGGCACGCCGCAAAGAGCGTGCAATGGCCGGCGGCCCGAAGACATTCGGGCCGCCGGTTTTTCAAAAAAAGAAGGGATTGGCTCCCATGTTTCGTTTCATCTTCGGACGGCTCGCCGTCCTGATACCCACGTTCATCGGGGTATCGATCATCGCGTTCTCCTTCATTCGACTTCTGCCGGGCGATCCGGTCATGCTGATGTCGGGCGAGCGCGTCATGTCGCCGGAGCGCCATGCCGAACTGATGCATCAGCTCGGCCTCGACCGGCCGATGTACATCCAGTATTTCGACTATCTGACCGGCCTGCTGTCGGGCGAC
The DNA here is from genome assembly GCF_016839145.1 of Shinella sp. PSBB067. NCBI lineage: Bacteria > Pseudomonadati > Pseudomonadota > Alphaproteobacteria > Hyphomicrobiales > Rhizobiaceae > Shinella > Shinella sp. PSBB067. The sequence continues at coordinate 4,586,590 of NZ_CP069303.1, forward strand.
TTCGGCTCGTCGATCGTCACCAAGCGGGCGGTGCTGGAAGATTTCCTCAACCTCTTTCCCGCGACGCTGGAGCTTTCGCTCTGTGCCATCATCGTCGCCGTCGTGCTCGGAATCCCGGCCGGCGTGCTTGCGGCGGTCAAGCGCGGGACGTGGCTCGACCAGTCGATCATGGGCGTCGCCCTCGTCGGCTATTCGATGCCGATCTTCTGGTGGGGCCTGCTGCTCATCATCTTCTTTTCTGGCTATCTCGGCTGGACGCCGGTCTCGGGACGCATCTCGCTGATGTACTTCTTCCCGCAGGTCACCGGCTTCATGCTGATCGACAGCCTGATCTCGGGGCAGGCGGGGGCGTTCAAATCGGCGCTGACATACCTGATCCTGCCGACCGTGGTGCTCGCGACCATCCCGCTTGCGGTCATCGCGCGCCAGACCCGCTCCGCCATGCTCGAAGTGCTGGGCGAGGACTATGTCCGCACCGCCCGCGCCAAGGGCCTGCCGCCGTTCCGCGTCATCGGCATCCATGCCCTGCGCAATGCCATGATCCCCGTCATCACGACGATCGGCCTGCAGGTCGGCGTGCTGCTGGCGGGCGCCATCCTCACCGAGACGATCTTCTCCTGGCCGGGCATCGGCAAGTGGATGGTCGACAGCGTCTTCAAGCGCGACTATGCCGTGGTGCAGGGCGGGCTGATGCTGATCGCGGCCGTCATCATGATCGTCAACCTCGTGGTCGACCTGCTCTACGGCTGGGTCAATCCGCGCATCCGGCACTAGGAGGCGATCCCATGAGCTCCGTTCAAAACGCAGCGGAAGTCAAGACGGGCGGCACGCCGCCGTCGGGCCTTTCCGAATTCTGGTTCTACTTCTCGCGCAACAAGGGCGCCGTGATCGGCCTTGCCGTCTTCCTGGTGATCCTGTTCGTCGCCATCTTCGCGCCCTTCGTCGCGCCGCACAATCCGAGCGTCCAGAACCGCGAGGTCCTGCTCCTGCCGCCGGTCTTCCAGCAGGGCGGCACCTGGGGGCACATCCTCGGTACCGACCCGGTCGGCCGCGACATCCTCTCGCGCCTGATCTACGGCGCGCGTTTCTCGCTCTTCATCGGCCTCGTCGTCGTGACGCTGTCGGTGCTCTCGGGCGTGCTCATCGGTCTCGTCGCCGGCTATTTCCGTGGGCGTGTCGATACCTTCATCATGCGCATCATGGATATCATCCTGGCCTTCCCCTCGCTGCTGCTCGCCCTCGTGCTGGTGGCGGTGCTGGGGCCGGGCCTGCTCAACGCGATGATCGCCATCTCGCTCGTCAACCAGCCGCATTTCGTGCGCCTGACGCGCGCGGCGGTCATGACGGAAAAGTCGAAGGACTATGTCGTCGGCTCGCAGGTCGCCGGTGCCGGCACCCTGCGCCTGATGTTCCTGACGATCCTGCCGAACTGTCTTGCCCCGCTCATCGTCCAGGCGACGCTCGCCTTCTCGGCGGCGATCCTCGATGCGGCGGCCCTCGGCTTTCTCGGCATGGGCGCCCAGCCGCCGACGCCGGAATGGGGCACGATGCTCGCCGAAGCGCGCGAGTTCATCCAGCGCGCCTGGTGGGTCGTCACCTTCCCCGGCCTTGCCATCCTCGTCACCGTGCTCGCCATCAACCTCATGGGTGATGGCCTGCGCGACGCCCTCGATCCCAAGCTGAAGAGGTCGTGATGTCGCTTCTCGAAATCAAGAACCTCACCGTCGAGTTCCAGACGGCCTCCGGACCCTTCCGCGCCGTGGACGGCGTCTCCCTCAAGGTCGACGAGGGCGACGTGCTCGCCATCGTCGGCGAATCCGGCTCGGGCAAGTCCGTCTCCATGCTCGCCGCCATGGGCCTCCTGCCCTGGACGGCCAAGGTGACGGCCGACGTCCTCACCTTCAATGGCCGCGACATGCAGGCCATGTCCGATGCCGAGCGGCGCAGGATTATCGGCAAGGACATCGCCATGATCTTCCAGGAGCCGATCGCCAGCCTCAATCCGTGCTTCACGGTCGGCTACCAGATCGAGGAAGTGTTGCGCATCCACACGGACCTCAATCGCAAGGCGCGCCGCGACCGGGCGATCGAATTGTTCCAGCTGGTGGGCATTCCGAACCCGGAAGAACGCCTCGGCCACTATCCGCACCAGATGTCGGGCGGCCAGTGCCAGCGCGTGATGATCGCCACGGCGCTCGCCTGCAATCCCAAGCTCCTCATCGCCGACGAGCCGACCACCGCGCTCGACGTGACGATCCAGAAGCAGATCCTCGACCTCCTGATGAAGCTCCAGGCCGAGCACGGCATGGGCCTCATCATCATCACCCATGACATGGGCGTCGTCGCCGAAACCGCCGACCGCGTCATCGTGCAGTACAAGGGCCGCCAGATCGAGGAGGCCGACGTCCTCTCGCTCTTTTCGGCGCCGAAGAGCGTCTACACCAGGGCGCTTCTTTCGGCCCTGCCGGAAAATGCCACCGGCGGCCGCCTGCCGACGATCACCGAAAAGCTGACCGACGCCGAGATTTTCGCAGGAGCCCTCCGATGACGCCCGTTCTCGAAGCGCGCGACCTGAAGCGCGACTACCACATCCCCGGCAGCCTGTTCAAACCGGCCAAGACCGTTCACGCCGTCAAGGGCGTGAGCTTCAAGGTCGAGGAGGGCAGGACGCTCGCCATCGTCGGCGAAAGCGGCTGCGGCAAGTCCACCCTTGCCCGCATGGTCACGATGATCGACCCGATCACCGAGGGCGAGATGCTGATCGACGGCCGCAAGGTCGACATCGCCAGCGAGCCGCTGACCTCCGAGATGCGCAGCAAGGTGCAGATCGTCTTCCAGAACCCCTACGGGTCGCTGAACCCGCGCAAGAAGATCGGCGACATCCTGACGGAGCCGCTGGTCATCAACACGAAGATGCCGGCAGGCGAGCGGCGCGACCGCGCCATGGCCATGCTGAAGAGGGTGGGGCTGGAGGAGAGGCACTACGGGCGCTACCCGCACATGTTCTCCGGCGGCCAGCGCCAGCGCGTGGCGATCGCCCGCGCGCTGATGCTCAATCCGCGTCTCCTGGTGCTCGACGAGCCCGTCTCGGCGCTCGACCTCTCGGTGCAGGCGCAGGTACTCAACCTTCTTGCCGACCTGCAGGACGAGTTCCACCTCACCTATGTCTTCATCAGCCACGACCTTTCGGTCGTGCGCCACATCGCAGACGACGTGATGGTGATGTATTTCGGCGAGGCGGTGGAATACGGCAGCCGCGACCAGGTCTTCGACGACCCGCAGCACAGCTATACCAAGACGCTCTTCGCCGCTACGCCCCGCGTCGACGTCGATGCCATCCGCGCCCGCGTCGAGCGGCGCAAGCGCGTCGCCTGAGGACGGGCGGCCCGTGACGCCAGCGCGCGCGATCGTCGTCATGGGCGTTTCCGGCTGCGGCAAGACATCGGTCGCCGAGGGCCTTGCTGCAAGCCTCGGCGCCGCCTTCATCGAAGGCGACAGCCTGCATCCGCCCGCCAATGTCGAGAAGATGTCCCGCGGCATCCCCCTGACCGACGAGGACCGCTGGCCCTGGCTCGACATGATCGGCCGGGCGCTGGCCGAGGCACTCGCCGCGGGCAATGGCGTCGTCGTCTCCTGCTCCGCCCTCAGGAAGGTCTACCGCGAGCGCCTGCGCGGTGCTGCCGGCGGCACGCTTTCCTTCGTCTTCCTCAAGGGCAGCCGCGACCTTCTGATGACGCGCATGGCCGCGCGGGAAGGGCACTTCATGCCCGTCAGCCTGCTCGACAGCCAGCTCGCCACGCTGGAGGACCCGTCCGGCGAGCCGGGCGTCGTGACGGTCGATATCGATGCGCCCGTCGAGGCCATCGTCGCCGCCGCCCTCCGGGGATTGACATCCTGAGGGAGAATTTGCGGGGCCGCCTCTGGCGCCCCGCCGGTCGTCCGCCTATAGACGGCGGGCCTGCCGGCCATCGCGTGGCGGCGGGCTTTCGATATTTCCGCGACCTGACAGGAACGAGACATGGATATCAAACGCTTTGAAACCGGCCCGCGCATGAGCCAGGCCGTGGTGCACAACGGGACCGTCTATCTGGCCGGCCAGGTCGGCGATGCGGGCTCCGACGTCACCGAGCAGACGAAGCAGGCGCTGGCCGAGGTCGACCGCCTGCTGGCGCTCGCCGGCACGGACAAGACGCGCATCCTCTCCGCGCAGATCTGGCTCGCCGACATGGCCGATTTTTCCAGAATGAATGCCGTCTGGGACGCCTGGGCGCCGCAAGGCCACACGCCCGCCCGCGCCACCGGCGAATCCAGGCTGGCGACGCCGGACTACCTCGTCGAAGTCATCGTCGTGGCCGCGCTCTGACCCGTTCGACCGACCGGAATGAAAAGGCCCGCTTTCGCGGGCCTTTTTGCTTTAAGCGGATTTGGCGAGCCGCGCCTGCTCGTCGAAGAACAGCGCCTGGCTGATCAGCGCCTTCACCATGTCCGGGTTGAACGGCTTGGTGACGAGGAAGGCCGGTTCCGGCTTCTCGCCGGTCAGGAGGCGTTCCGGGAAGGCGGTGATGAAGATCACCGGGATCGTGCTGTTCTTGAGGATGTCGTTGACGGCGTCGATGCCCGAGCTGCCGTCGGCAAGCTGGATATCCGCCAGCACCATGCGCGGCGAGGTGCGGTGATAGAGCTCGACGGCTTCGGCATGGGTGCGTGCGATGCCTGTCACCCGGTGGCCGAGGCCCTTCACCATGTCCTCGATGTCCATGGCGATGAGGGGCTCGTCCTCGATGATCATGATGTCGGTCGCCACCTGCCGCGAGATGTCGCGCGAGGCTTCATCCAGCAGCTCGGCGAAGCGTTCTTCCGGGACGTTGAGAATATCCGCGCCTTCCGCGATGTCGAAGCCCTCGACGGCGACGAGAAGGAAGGCCTTGCGCTCCGCCGGCGGCAGGTTCGCAAGGTTCGCGGCCGCCTGGCGCTCCCAGCCGAAGGGCGAGGAGGTATCCGGCAGCGTGATGTCGAGGTTGTCGAAGAGCGTGCAATAGAGGCGATACAGCGCATTGCGGTCGCTGCGGCCCTCGGGATAGAGCGTGATGTCGGCGACGAGCGCTTCGAGCATGGCGGCGACATAGGCGTCGCCGGACGTCTGCGAACCCGTCACGGCACGGGAAAACCGCCTCAGATAGGCGAGATGCGGTGCGATACGGGTGGAAAGTGACATTTCGTTCTCCCTGAATATGTTCCGTATCGGAACCGTTTCCGCTAGTGTTCACTCTGCGGAAACCTATTGGTAGCATGCTGAGTCTGACTTGCTATTGGGAATCTTGGGCAAAAGGAAGATAGCGGGCGGCGAGCGATGGAAACAAGACCATGATAGAGCCCGGTAAAGACAAGAAACGCGGTGTTGCCCCCGCGAAGGCCGCCTTCGACCCCAATGGCCCTGTCGGCCGCAAGCTGAAATCCTTCTACGACGTCATCGAGACCGAGCCGGTGCCCGATCGCCTGCTTGACCTTCTGGAAAAGCTCGACGAAGCCGAGCGCAGGGCCGAGCGCGGTTCCTGATCTCATTCGTTCTTCCTGCTCAAGACGCCAAGAAACGGGCCGCAAGGCCCGTTTCTCGTTTCGGATGGATATGCCGGTTAGCGGCAACGCGCCTCGTACCGTTCGCCGGTATGCCTGTTGCGGTAGATGCAGTAGCCGCGGCGATCGGAGCGGGCGATGAGATAGCCGGCGGCGCCGCCGACAGCCGCACCGACAAGGGCGCCGCCCGCACGGCCGGTGACAGCACCGCCGATGATGGCGCCGGATGCCGCGCCAATGGCAGTGCCACGCTCGGTCTGGGTGCAGGCGGAAAGCGTCACGGTGGAGGCAACGAGGCAAAGTGCTATGATGATGTTCTTCATGGTTCCGGTTCCTG
>NZ_CP069303.1:4597500-4605385 GCF_016839145.1 Shinella sp. PSBB067
GACAAGGGGAGTGAAATAGAACCTGAAACCGGTTGCCTACAAGCAGTCGGAGGCCGCAAGGCTGACGGCGTACCTTTTGTATAATGGGTCAACGACTTAGTGTGTCGAGCAAGCTTAAGCCGGTAGGTGTAGGCGCAGCGAAAGCGAGTCTGAACAGGGCGTTCAGTTCGACGCATTAGACCCGAAACCGAGTGATCTAGCCATGAGCAGGTTGAAGGTTGGGTAACACCAACTGGAGGACCGAACCCGCATCTGTTGCAATAGATTGGGATGACTTGTGGCTAGGGGTGAAAGGCCAATCAAACTCGGAGATAGCTGGTTCTCCGCGAAATCTATTTAGGTAGAGCGTCGACCGAATACCTCAGGGGGTAGAGCACTGGATGGGCTATGGGGACTCACCGTCTTACTGATCCTAACCAAACTCCGAATACCTGAGAGTACTAGTCGGCAGACACACGGCGGGTGCTAACGTCCGTCGTGAAAAGGGCAACAACCCTGACCTCCAGCTAAGGTCCCCAAGTCATGGCTAAGTGGGAAAGGATGTGAGACTCCCAAAACAACCAGGATGTTGGCTTAGAAGCAGCCATCATTTAAAGAAAGCGTAACAGCTCACTGGTCTAATTAAGGGGTTTTGCGCCGAAAATGTAACGGGGCTAAAGCCATGCACCGAAGCTGAGGATTGGACGCAAGTCCAGTGGTAGCGGAGCGTTCCGTAAGCCTGCGAAGGAGGACCCGTGAGGGCCTCTGGAGGTATCGGAAGTGCGAATGTTGACATGAGTAACGATAAAGGGAGTGAGAGACTCCCTCGCCGAAAGACCAAGGGTTCCTGCTTAAAGTTAATCTGAGCAGGGTTAGCCGGCCCCTAAGACGAGGCGGACACGCGTAGTCGATGGGAACCACGTTAATATTCGTGGGCCTGGTGGTAGTGACGGATTGCGTAACTTGTACATTCTTATTGGATTGGGTGTGCAGGGAAGCGGTTCCAGGAAATAGCTCCACCGTATAGACCGTACCCGAAACCGACACAGGTGGTCAGGTAGAGAATACCAAGGCGCTTGAGAGAACTCTGCTGAAGGAACTCGGCAAATTGCACGCGTAACTTCGGAAGAAGCGTGACCCCAATTTACGCAAGTGAGTTGGGGTGGCACAGACCAGGGGGTAGCGACTGTTTATCAAAAACACAGGGCTCTGCGAAGTCGCAAGACGACGTATAGGGTCTGACGCCTGCCCGGTGCTGGAAGGTTAAGAGGAGAGGTGCAAGCTTTGAATCGAAGCCCCAGTAAACGGCGGCCGTAACTATAACGGTCCTAAGGTAGCGAAATTCCTTGTCGGGTAAGTTCCGACCTGCACGAATGGCGTAACGACTTCCCCGCTGTCTCCAGCAGAGACTCAGTGAAATTGAATTCCCCGTGAAGATGCGGGGTTCCTGCGGTCAGACGGAAAGACCCCGTGCACCTTTACTATAGCTTTACACTGGCATTCGTGTCGGCATGTGTAGGATAGGTGGTAGGCTTTGAAGCAGGGACGCCAGTTTCTGTGGAGCCATCCTTGAAATACCACCCTTATCGTCATGGATGTCTAACCGCGGTCCGTTATCCGGATCCGGGACCGTGTATGGTGGGTAGTTTGACTGGGGCGGTCGCCTCCGAAAGAGTAACGGAGGCGCGCGATGGTGGGCTCAGACCGGTCGGAAATCGGTCGTCGAGTGCAATGGCATAAGCCCGCCTGACTGCGAGACTGACAAGTCGAGCAGAGACGAAAGTCGGTCATAGTGATCCGGTGGTCCCGCGTGGAAGGGCCATCGCTCAACGGATAAAAGGTACGCCGGGGATAACAGGCTGATGACCCCCAAGAGTCCATATCGACGGGGTTGTTTGGCACCTCGATGTCGGCTCATCGCATCCTGGGGCTGGAGCAGGTCCCAAGGGTTTGGCTGTTCGCCAATTAAAGCGGTACGTGAGCTGGGTTCAGAACGTCGTGAGACAGTTCGGTCCCTATCTGCCGTGGGTGTAGGAATATTGACAGGATCTGTCCCTAGTACGAGAGGACCGGGATGGACATATCTCTGGTGGACCTGTTGTCCTGCCAAGGGCATAGCAGGGTAGCTATATATGGAATGGATAACCGCTGAAGGCATCTAAGCGGGAAACCAACCTGAAAACGAGTATTCCCTTGAGAGCCGTGGAAGACGACCACGTTGATAGGCCGGGTGTGGAAGCGCAGCAATGTGTGAAGCTTACCGGTACTAATCGCTCGATTGGCTTGATCGTTCTCATTGTTCATGCTCATCGAATGAAATTCGATGAGCCATCTCTTCTGTCCTGACGCGCCAAAGCGCTCCGGACGGGCAGCGCCATCAGGCGCGATGGCCTCTGGCCTTGCGGAGCTCAAGCTCCGTTGCCCAAGGAAGAAAAGACGTGTTCACAAAAATTAAGACAAACGAAGGCTCAAGCCTTCTACCAGCTTCTCAAAAGATTGCCCTTAGCCGACCTGGTGGTTATGGCGGGGTGGCTGCACCCGTTCCCATTCCGAACACGGCCGTGAAACGCCCCAGCGCCAATGGTACTTCGTCTCAAGACGCGGGAGAGTAGGTCGCTGCCAGGTCTGCTAAAGGCAATCAAATCTTCTCAAAACAAGCCTCGGCCCAAGCCGATATCGGGCCGCCCTCAAAGCGGCCCTTTTGCATGCAAAAACATAACGCGGGGTGGAGCAGCCCGGTAGCTCGTCAGGCTCATAACCTGAAGGCCGCAGGTTCAAATCCTGCCCCCGCAACCACTGAGACTTGTAGCCGCTTCCAGTCCGCCTCCTCCTCGGCGAGGACGGACCGGAAGCGGGCTACAAAGTCCAGCTTCGCCTTCTGTCCCTTCAGTTCGCCCGCCCTCACACGGCGGGCGTAGTCGTCTGTGAAATCCGCACGCATCGCCTTGGTGTAGTCCTGGAACGCCTTCATCGAGGCGAGGATCGAAGCCAGGCGGCCGTGGATCGTCAGGTCGGCGGATTTGCCGTCGGGGGAGGGGGCGATGACCACCTTCTGCACCAGCTCCCGCATCAGGTTGAAATGGCCCTGCACGGCGTCGTGCTCGGACTTGCCAGTGCGCACGATGGTGGTCAGCGCCCTGGTGATCTGGTTGAACATCGACGGGTTGATGGTGAAGGGCTTGAACACGGCATCCTTCCTCGTCGACAGCCGGCTCAGCTCCGCTTCCATCGCATCGCGCTGCTTCTGGAGGTCGTCGAGCAAGCGGTCGAACGCATCGATCTTCGGCTGGCCGGCAAGCAGGCGCTCGGTGATCTGATTGGCGACGGCCTCCTGCTTGCGGCTGGCCTCTTTCAGGTTTGCCTCCAGCTTTTGCCTGGATTGCTGGCTGACCTTCAGGCTCGCGGCGATCTCCCTGTTCACCCGGTCCTGGATCGAGGTCATCTTCTCGGCGGAAAGCAGATTGTCGGGAATGGCGTCGAGGACGCGCCGCTCGAGCTCCTTGCGGCTGATCGTCTTGGAGTTCGTGCAGACGATGTCGCCGAGGTGCTCGATCGGCAGCTTCTTCTGCCGGTTCGTGCAGCCGTAGCGGTCCTTCGCCATGATGGCGTACGGGCCGGCGCAATGGGCGCATTCGAGTAGCCCGCTCAGCACATATTGCGGGCGGTGCGCCCGGTTGAGCTTGTTGGTCGTGGTGTGGTCGAAGTTCTCTCCAACCTCGATCTGGCGCTGTTTGACCCTGGTCCACAGCGCGTCGTCGACGATCCTGAGTTCGGGTGCCTCGCCGACAACCCATTCGCTCTGGTCGTTAAGCCGCGCCTCACGGGTCTCCGTCTCCGGGTTCTTGTCGAAGCGGCGTCGATTATAGACGATCCGGCCGATATAGGTCTCGTTGTTCAGGATGCCGGCGCCGAGGTCGCGACGACCGCGGATCGCCGTGTCGCGCCATTTGGCGCCCTTGGGACCGGGCACGGGCGGCACGCGGTTGTTGAGGTCGACGGCGAGTTCCTTCGGGGAGCGGCCGAGGACATATTGCTGGTAGATCCAGCGGACGATCTCCGCCTCCTCCTCGTTGATCTCGCGCAGGCCGGGGATGCGGTCGCCCTTCGCATCGTATTCGAGTTTGATGCGGTAGCCGTAGGCGATGCCGCCGGCGGCCTTACCCTTGCGCACCGTCGTCTTCATACCTTCTCTTGTGCGGTAGCGGGTCTGCTCGATCATGTCGTGCGAGATGATCGAGCGGAGGCCGAGTTCGATGTCGGCGACGGGCGCCTTGGCCTGCACGGTCCAAAGTTCCACGCGGTAATGGCGCAGTTGCTTCAGGATGCCGCTGCTGTGCTCCATGTCACGCGAGATGCGATCGACGGAGACGCAGAGCAGGATGTCGATGTCCCGCCGCCTGATCCGGCGCAGCACCTGCTGGATGCCGGGGCGCGACTTCAGCTTCGTGCCACTGATGGCGCGGTCCTCATAGACCTCGACCAGGTTCCAGCCGCGCTCGGCGGCAAGCGCACGGCCGAGTTCGATCTGCGTCTCGATCGATTGCTCGTCCTGGCGGTCCGTCGAATAGCGGGCGTAGAAGATGACGTTCTTTGGCATAAGCACACTCGGAGAATTGGGTGGAACAGGACTCGGGCGAGGGTATGCGCGCGGTCAGGCCGCAGGCATAGCATCTCTCTGCGGGTTCCGGAGCCCTCGTTCGAAGAGTTCGGGCGTGCCGTAGTAGCGTCGCATCGAAACGCCGTCCGTGAGGATGCCGTCGTATCTGCCTGTGCGCCGCAGCGCCTCCATGACGAACGGCGTGTCGAAGGCGACCCCGAAATAGAGGTACCCGCGCGAGGCGGAGAGGGTCGGATCGATGACGGTATCGCCGTTGACGAGCCAGGCGTGTTCGAAGGGAACCGGGACACCGGTGAGGTCGATCGCATACCCTTCGGCATAGTGGACCGTATCGTCACCCGCCGCGACGCGGGAGAGGAACTGGCGGCCGCTGTTGGCGTAGCACTGCCGCGGCGGGCCGATGACAAGCCAATCAGGGGTCTGTGCATCGGTAGCATGGAACCGGCCGTAGCACTGAAGGGCGGTTGTCGGCCCGAAGACGCGCTCGCAGTCGGCAAGCCACCCAAGATGGCGCGTCATCAGCGCCCTGAAATCCGGATTGTTCGAAATTGCGGACATGCGTCTTCTCCTTCAGCGCCACAAAACAACAATGTTTGTACTCGGGGCATTCCGGGGAAGACGGGTCGGGAACCCCTTGCGCTTTGACACGCTCGGGACGACATCGTCCGTGCCGCAACACATAGCCGGTGGCGCCGAAAACGCAAACGCCATGTTCGCTTCCGGTAAACGGATGGTTAATGCGCGAATGGGGTCTGGAAGAGCCAAAAGGGCAGACTGGGAGCAAAGTCCGCGCCCCTATGTATCGGTTCTGGCGAAAGACGTCCGACGCGGAAATAATTGCCGGATCGTGACTGCGGGCGATTGAGAAATCAATCATTGATTGTATTTCGGGAGGGTGCGGCAGGCATACATTTGGCATGCGTCAACTTGTCGCAGTTTTGGCATTTTGAAGCGAATCCGCGCTCCGAAAAGCTCAATAAAATCAATAAAAGATATTTGTAATCAATAGGTTGTTCGTGTTGTCGATTTGACAGGTCTGCCGGCTCAGGCGATCATTGAGGTACAGCAAGCGTGCTGAACCAGAGGAGAAAGTCATACATGAGTACCGTCATCAAGCTGAAGGGTCACAACCAGAAGAAGGGGAAAGGGAAGCCGGCGGCCCAGGTTGCCGCCGCGGCAGGCGACCTCGCGCCCGAAACGGATAACGCGCTCCGGCGCGCGTTGGAGAAGATCGTCGCGCTCAACCGGGATTCCACGCATCACGCCTTCGAGCTCGGCGCCTGCTTTGCCGAGATCAAAGCGCTCGTCCCGGAAAGGGGCTTCGGCAGGTGCCTCAAGGTCTTCACGGACTATACCGTCCGTTCGGCCTGGAACTACATCTCCATTCATGAGCGGCTCAAGGTCTATCGGGACGCTCTGCTGAAGTATGCGGTCCTGCCGACGGTGATGTTCGAGCTGGCCAAGGGCGAGCCCGCACAGATCGAGACGGTCATCGCACGGATGGCCGATGGCGAGCGCATCAAGGTCAAGGACGTCAGGGAGATGCTCGGCACGAGGCCGAAGCGCAAGAGCGATGCGGCCACCCTCAATGCGGGAGGCCCGGCCGGACTTCGCAAGGTCGCGGAGTGGAAGATCGATCAGGACGCCGTTCAGTTCGGCCAGCTGACGTCGGCGGTGCTCGAACAAGTCGAGAAGGCGCTGGAGCCGCTTGCCGTCAGGCGCGCCGTCCGGAAGGGCGCGCTTCAGGACAAGATCGTTCATGACTGCCGGCACGCGCACGATCTCATCAACAGCATCGCCGCGCCGCTCCAGCCTCAAATGTTGAGGATCGACAACTGGCGGCCGGCCAGGCTTCCGGAAGGGACCGTCTGGCGCGAGGTCCAGAAGCTGCTCCACCGCATGGGCGGAGCCGAGAGCTGGCCGGGTCGCGACGACTTCGTCCCCTGGCTTCAGAACGAGGTCGTGCCGTTGTTGCGCTTCGTCGTCCACGGCGAGCCGTTGCCTGGCGAGGTCGAAGACGTCGATGAAGAAGCCACCTCTGAACAGGTCGAGCGCCGGGCGGCCTGATCCGTGCTCGCCTGCAAATCCAAGGGCCCCGCGATCGTGCGGGGCCTTTTTGCGTTTGGGGGCAGGTTTATGCGGTGGGAGCAGTGTGCTTGCCGGATGTCTCGTCTTGCGTTGCCGCGGCCGACGCGGTCCACTCGCTGACGAGGATCGGAAAACCCGCGCCGGTCGCCGGACACCAGACAACGCCCCTCGGCAGGTCGAGTGCCAGGATGGCGCGTTCGCTGAGGCCCTCGGGAGCGGTGACTTTCCTTGTGAGCGCAGCGAGGGCTTTGTATGCCGACGCGCCGTCCGCCTTTCTGTCGAAGCTCATGAAGTAGCCGTCCCCCGAGGCAAGACCGTCGCAGGGGAAAATCCGGTACGTGTACCGATAGCTGCGCATGGCGCCGTTGCGGCCGATCTTGCGGGTGACGTAGGGCTCAAAATCCTTCGGGTCGCGATCGCTGACGTGCCAGCGGCCGACGATGATGATCTTCCGATAGCGGACAAGATCGCGTTTGGTCGCCTGCCGGATCTCTTCCTCGAAATCCGCCGCCTTCATCGCCAGCGGATGGTCCGCCGCCGTGGGATGTCCGTTGAGGAAGACATGCAGAGCGTCCTGCCTGACCACGATTGCGGCGTCCTCGCCCGGCAGCAGCAGTTTGCCTCTATAGGAAAGCTTGCTCTTCGCGCTGGCCTTCAGTGCGTCATCGAATGCGTTCGGGAAATCAGGTGTATCCAGTGTCAGCATATCGCAAGCGCCCGCTCCACCACCCCTGCAAGCGCATCGTCGCCATACATCTCGTGGAACTGTGCTGACACGACCAAAGGCATGCCGGGATTGCGCCGCCGAATGTCGGAGCTGTCCTCGGAGATGACATACCCGTAGGGCAGATACTCTATCTTGAGACGGTGTCCGTCCACATAGTCGAACCAGTACCCGCGATGGAAACTGTGCCATTGCGCTGCCTTTCGCAGACCTGCATCGATGATGGCGTAAGCGCTTTCGTCCCTTCGCCCCGAAGCATCTCTTGGACCAAACTGGCTCGGATTCGCCAGCGTGAGAAGTTCAGCGAGAAGACGGCGGTCGAAGTCCTCAGGCAGGGCCTCGTCGATCCAGATATAGACGACATCCTGGTCGCCATGTTCGTAGTGGCGGTGCTCGATGATCATATTCCATGTCCCCCGTGATTGCCGGAGTTCGTGGCGAGCAGCTTCCCGTAATATTCGACCTTCTGCTCCTTG
>NZ_CP069305.1 GCF_016839145.1 Shinella sp. PSBB067
TCGAAGATGGAGACCCGGTTCCCGACCAAGGGAACCTGCCTTGCGATCTATTCGCGTGTCGTGAACTCGGAAGGCTCGATCAACGAGGTTCTGAAGACTGCCTATCCCTATGTCATAGGGTGGGAGGAGCAGTTGAAACAGCTCTTCACCGGGTATGTCGAAGCAAAGCAGGCGCAGAACGTGCTCGATTACGACGACCTGCTGCTCTACTGGGCGCAGGTCATGGCCGACCCGGAGCTTGCTGACGATATCGGCGGCCGCTTCGACCATGTTCTCGTCGATGAATACCAGGACACCAACCGCCTGCAGGCCTCAATCCTCATGGGTATCAAGCCCGGCGGCCGCGGCCTGACCGTTGTCGGCGACGACGCACAGTCGATCTACTCCTTCCGCGCCGCGACGGTGCGCAACATTCTCGACTTCCCGAAGGAGTTCTCGCCAAAGCCGGCCGACGTGATCACACTCGATCGCAATTATCGCTCGACGCAGCCGATCCTCAAGGCCGCCAATGGCGTCATCGATCTTGCCCGTGAGCGCTTTACCAAAAACCTTTGGACGGACAGGGAGTCCGAGCAGCGGCCCATGCTCGTCACGGTGAAGGACGAGACGGATCAGGCCAGCTACATTGTCGAGCAGGTCCTGACGAACCGGGAAGTGGGCATGACCCTGAAGCAGCAGGCGGTCCTCTTCCGGACATCGAGCCATAGCGGCGCTCTGGAGGTGGAGTTGACCCGCCGCAATATCCCGTTCGTGAAGTTTGGTGGGCTTAAATTCCTCGACAGCGCGCATGTGAAGGATCTTCTCGCCACCCTGCGCTTTGCCCAGAACCCGCGCGACCGCGTCGCCGGCTTCCGCCTGCTGCAGATGCTGCCCGGTATCGGACCGCAGACCGCCGGCAAGATCCTCGACACGATCGCCGCCGACCCCGAGCCGCTTCAGTCGCTTGCCGAAATCCCGCCGCCGCCGAAGACGGGTGAGGACTGGCCCGCCTTCGTCGAACTGCTGACAGCGCTTCGCAAATCCGAAAGCGGATGGCCCGGCGAGATCGGCCTTGCGCGCCTTTGGTACGAACCGCATCTCGATCGCATTCATGAAGACGCGGATACCCGCAAAGCCGACCTCATACAGCTCGAGCAGATCGCCGGCGGCTATGGAAGTCGGGAGCGTTTTCTTACCGAGCTCACCCTCGATCCGCCGGACGCCACGAGTGACCAGGCCGGTGTTCCCCTGCTCGATGAGGATTATTTGATCCTCTCGACAATCCACTCCGCCAAGGGGCAGGAATGGCGCGCGGTCTTCATGCTGAATGTCGTTGATGGCTGCATCCCCTCCGACCTCGGCGCCGGCACCACCGCGGAGCTGGAAGAGGAAAGACGCCTGCTCTATGTCGGCATGACGCGGGCGCGCGACAGCCTGAGCCTTGTCACGCCGCAGCGCTTCTTCACGCATGGCCAGAATGCCCAGGGCGACCGGCATGTCTACGCGTCGCGTACCCGCTTCATTCCGGCGACGCTCCTGCAGTTTTTTGAGACGACCAGTTGGCCGAAAGTCTCGGCCGCCGCCAGCGAACGAAGCGCAAAGCAGATCCGGATCGATGTCGGAGCCCGGATGCGCTCGATGTGGAAATGAAATGAGCGAGGACGATGGCACACCGACCAGGAAGATCATCCATGTCGACATGGATGCCTTCTATGCGTCGGTCGAGCAGCGCGACAATCCCGACCTGCTCGGCAAGCCGGTCGCCGTCGGAAGCCCTGCCGCCCGCGGCGTGGTCGCGGCCGCCAGCTACGAGGCACGTGTGTTCGGCGTTCGCTCGGCCATGCCCTCGGTGACGGCGGCGCGCCAGTGTCCCGACCTCATCTTCGTCAAACCGCGCTTCGATGTCTATCGCGCCGTGTCGATGCAGATCCATGCGATCTTCGCAGAATACACGCCACTGATTGAGCCGCTCTCGCTCGACGAGGCCTATCTCGACGTTACGACCAATCTCAAGGGCATGCAGATCGCCAGCGAGATCGCAGCGGAGATTCGCGCCAGGATCAAACAGGCGACGGGCCTCAATGCCTCTGCGGGCATCTCCTACAACAAGTTTCTGGCCAAGATCGCCTCCGACCTCAACAAGCCAAACGGGCAGGCGGTGATTACCCCGAAGAACGGCCCCACCTTCGTGGAAAGCCTGCCGGTCAAGAAGTTCCATGGCGTCGGCCCTGCCACCGCGAAGAAAATGGCCGACCTCGGCATCGAGACCGGGGCGGCCCTCAAGGTGAAATCCCTGGAATTCCTTACTGAACATTTCGGAAAATCCGGAGCCTACTATTTCGGCATTGCCCGCGGCATCGACAACAGACGGGTCAATCCGGCTCGAGAGAGAAAGTCCGTCGGCGCGGAGGACACTTTTTCGGCCGACATCGCCGACCTCGATGAGGCGAAACGCGAGCTGGAGCCGCTGGTCGCGAAGGTGTGGCGATATTGCGAGAGCCATGACATCGGGGCGAAGACCGTGACGGTAAAAATCCGCTTCGCCGACTTCCAGATCATCACGCGCACCCGGACGCAGCCGGCAGGTTTCCACGATGATAGCGCAATCCTGGCGGCGGCGCAGGCCTTGCTTGAAGGCGAGCATCCGTTCCGAAAGAAGGTCCGGTTGCTTGGCGTGACGCTATCCAGCCTGGGGCAGAGCGAAAGGCGAGATGCTGCCCAGCTCGAATTCCAGTTGTAGGGATCGACCGCCGCGTTGCCGAGCGGGACTGATGCTCTACTCTATTGAGACAAGACCGAGGGAGGTGCCAACGCATGTGCAACCTATATACCATTCGCGTTTCCGCAGCCGAGGTTGCGGCGCATTTCGATGTTGCAAGCGTCGTCCAGTCGAATGCGCCGGACGAAGTCTTTCCGGGTGCGCCGGGCATGGTGGTTCGTGAGGATGAAGGGCGGCCGATCATGCAATCCATGGTCTGGGGATTTCCCCTTCGATTAAAAGGCATGAAGCCCGAGGCGAAACCGAAGGCGGTCAACAACGTCGCCGACCTCACCAAGGGAATGTGGGTCGGGCTGGCGCGTAAACCGCAGTGGCGGTGCCTCATCCCGGCGACACATTTTGCAGAGCCCGAAGGCGAGAAGGGGAAAATGACACGGACATGGTTCAGCCTGCGGGATGAGCCGGTATTCGCATGGGCCGGACTATTTCGCGTCAGCGACGAATGGGGACCGGTCTATTCAGGTGTCATGACCGATGCCAATGCGGCCGTCGCGCCGGTTCACAACCGCATGCCTGTCCTGCTTCATCGCAACGAATACCAGCAATGGCTCCATGGCAGCTTCGACGATGTGCTCGCGTTTCAGAAGAGGGTTTTTCCGGCGGAACTTATAGAGATCGAGCGGACGACAGAATTGTGGGTCAAGAAGAAAACGCCAAAACCAGAGGAGGCGAGCTTTCTCCAGTGAGCGAACGTGGCGCGAGCGACGGCGTCGGACGGCCGTGGAAGAGCGACAATGAAATTCTGTCGCGATAGCATCGGAACGGCCACTGTCACGCAACGCTCTGAAGCTCACTATCAAGGAATAGCCTTTTGCCTACTCCGCAAAGACTCGGCCCAATCTGTCAACGTATTGATATCATCAAGAATCTCTGATGGTGCGGGCGGCTCCTCATTCCTGACACGCGATGGGTCATGCGCCTCGATGATGTCGCTGCATTTTTTGAATGCCGCTCGAAACACCTCCGCATCGCCTTCTACGAGCACGGAGACCTTCTTGAGGTTTTTCGTGTCGATATAGTCTCGATGTCGGATCAATACTCCAGCAAACACGATCTCCTCGAGCGCACGTTCCCATGTGGCGCGCAGGAACCCATACAATCTGATTGCAGCAGCGCGATATGCATCCTCGTCATTGGCATCATAAAGTGCTTTTGCGGAACGCTGTTCCTTCTCGAGCCGATCTACCCGTGACTTGACGCCGGCGTGATCCCACGGCAAGCCATCACTTACGATGCCGGTCCCGTCAGGGCCGCGGGACAAGCTCGCCAATTTGGTCGGAGTATTTTGGCGATAGGCGCTGTCGTTGAGATCGTTCACGAAGACAAGGTCGTGTGTAAATACGATGATCTGCCGTTCCCTTGCCTCTTCCACAAGTCTTTGCGCAACCTTTCTCCGCCACCGATGGTCGAGCGAAGTCACCGGATCGTCGAAGATAAGAGCAGACTTATGCGTAGCCGTTGCCAACTCGGTAAGAAACGCTGCCAGCGCCACACAGGTCTGCTCGCCCTCGCTCAGCACCAGATGGACCTTTGTCTTGGGATTCGCAAATAGCCTGATCTGATAGTTTGGCGACCCATACTGGCCGCCCGAGCGAACCACCTCCACGCGCACTTTTTCGGCCGCGAGCCGGATAATCTCGCTTTGAAAGCGATCTCGCATTCGGGGTGTTATCACTTCGTCGGCGAGGTCGTTGCCAAGTTTCGTGATGGCGGTTGTGGCAGTTTGTGCGAGGCACTTTGCTACTCGGTCGAGCCTGCCGAGACGCTCTACCTCTTTTGTCGCCACGTCATGAAGATCGCCAGCCGCAGCGCGATCGACGAGTTCGTCGTGCTCGGCTTGCAAGACTTTTCGACCTTCCAAGTCAGCTGCGGCCTCCAATTGGCCTGCATAGGCGCGAGCGTCGTCCTCAAGCTTTTGCATTTCAGCTACGGGCAACGGGAGCTGCGGCGAAAGCCCCAGTTCTCCGCTTTCGGAGAGACCCTTCAGACATTGGCGTCTCCGGAGATCGGCAGAGGCCATGAACTGCAGTACACCGGCTGCCAAATCCTGATGCTGAAGCGCAATACGTCTGCGGATTTCACCAATTAATCGGATATCTGGTTGACGGCTCTGAAAACCATCGAAGGCAGTCGAGTAAGCTTCTTCGGCGGCTGTAGCCAGCTTTTCGGTATCCTCACGGATGAAGTGCTCAAAGCTACCCATGCGCTCGCCTGCCTCGGCGGAAATGGGCTGGTGGCAAAGGACGCAATGCTCTCCTTCTTGAGCTGGGAATCGCTTTTCGACATGACGGGAGTAGTGTCTTGCTGCCTCCCACAACTCCCGCCAAACTTCCTCGCCAACATGGGGAAGGGTGGTGTCCTTAAAACTGGCTCCGGCCGCCGCCGTCGCTGCCGAGCGCTTTGTCCTTGCATCGTCCGCGAGCGCTTTCATCCCAAGTAAGGCGCTATCGGAGTATGCTGCCTCAACCTTCTGTAGATACCGGGCTACTCTCGCGATCCCGTCCGCGTATTGACGCTGTTCGGCAGCAGCCTCCCGCGGATTCTTAGCAAGATCCTCTGCCAATTGCTGGAGCCGGGCGCGCTCGCCATCAGTCATGGCGGAAAGGGCCAAAAGTCCATCGAGTGTCGTGTTATGCTTAAGGCCGGTCATGATCCGACCAACCGCCGTCGTTGGTTGCCATGTCGGCTTGTCGAAAATCGGGTTTTTCAGGGCCTTGATTTGAAGCTCTTCTCCTTGCAGCAACGATTTAAGCTGGCTGCAAACAGCTGCAAGATCATCAGGTATGTCGAGACCGAATGGGCGAAACGCCACCTCGTTCTTATCCTGGATATGAACAGCACCACATTCACGATCGAACACGCTAACCGCCGAAAGCACGGGGTCCGGATTTTCATTGTCTTCCCACGTCAAGACAGGTTCTTGGAGCCCGTCGCGTGAGATGGTGAATTTCGCGGTCGCCTTGCCGGTGGGCGAAGGCGAAAAGGCATCAGGCATGATTTCGCCAGCCTTCCGAGCCCGACAGGCTCGCTTAAGCACTCGGCCATATCCCGACTTGCCGGCACCATTCGGCCCGTAGACAATCGTAAGACCCTGTTGTTCGAACAGAAGAGATTGTTTCGGTGCCAACTGGTTGACGCCAACCACATCAGCGAGAGAAGCCAGCGTGATCGCCGCGCCATTGCCCGGATTGGCGGGTAGGTGGGTAGCTTCGAGCGGCGCGGCACTAATGGCCGTATTGGGCTCCCCATGTTCTTTCTTGCAAAGGGCGAGGATCTCGCTGATTCCTGCTACATCAATCGCGCCACCTGCGACGATACGCCGAAGAGCGTCTCGTTGCCACAGCGGCCGATTTTGCGACCACTCCAGTATCAGCTGAAGAACGGATTTTGGTGGGACGGGCTGGTGCATGGTGTAGGTTCTTAGCGTGTTGACAGGGCCTACAACCTATACTTCTAGTCCGTTACTTTAATCAATCAGAAGAGAATTGGAGCACTGCAGCAGAGTGGCACCATTCTGAAAAACTGGAATGAGTTCCGCCGACCTTCGTCGCTAACGATAGATTTGAGTAAGGTTCGTAGGTTCAATCGCTTTGGAGCCGTATCCCAGCGCCTTGATGACGCATCGCAGTTGATTGTCGGTCAAGCGCGGTTTCGTGGCATCTGACCGTTCATAGCTGCGCGTATGAACATTGGAGATCGCCGGGAGACCCAGCCATTTGTTCATCACGCGAGGATCGACAAAGCAGTGCTTTCGCAAGTCAATTTTTCGAGGGCCGCTATCCTGCGAGG
Source organism: Shinella sp. PSBB067 (assembly GCF_016839145.1). NCBI lineage: Bacteria > Pseudomonadati > Pseudomonadota > Alphaproteobacteria > Hyphomicrobiales > Rhizobiaceae > Shinella > Shinella sp. PSBB067. The sequence goes on from NZ_CP069305.1 coordinate 6,548, forward strand.
ACCTTACACGTTCATATGCCCCGTGTCCTCGGTTGACTTTTTTGTCGATAGCAAGAAGCAGCACATAGTTTACATTCAAGCTTTCTGCGACCGCGCGTCCCAGACTGTGGTCGAAGTCCATGATGGAATACTCGGAGCCGAAGATATCCAGACCGACCCGGCGATACTGGAAGTATGAGGGTTTTACATACACAAGCCGCAACTTGCCGCGGACGAGCACGAAAGCGTTCGTTGCAAATCTACGGCCGATCCTAAAGATCTGTGCGTTCATCTGGATTGCCAACGATCGTCTCTTAACAGCTCCAATCGGAATCTCTCCTGGGTTGACGCCGTCCAGCAGTTCCAGAAGCTGACGGCGATTCAGCGCGCTCAGGCTCTCGTCTATTGCGCTCATGACAAATTGGTCTCCAAATCGTTCGTCCATGCTCCAGATTGATGGCCCGCTGCATAAGGCGGTTCGGTGAATCGTCCGTTCATGGTCGCCCATTAGCCGAATTCCTAGACGGCTCAGTTCCATAATAGAACTTATGCGATATGTTATAACGTTACCTATCGTCATGCCGACATGCTTATCCCGCGTCGCAATTAGCAAGAGTTCGGCAAACGTGAGCCAGCGCATTTATGTGTGCACGAAGCGATACGACGTCGCCGCCAGCAGCCAGGTAGTTCAGGATATCGGCGTCGAGCGCGCGAGCATCTTCCGATTCCCGCTCACCAAGAGTTATATGAATATATAACTCAAGACGGCGAACGTTGGGTGTTCTTCTCTTCAGTTTGCCATGCTGGGCGCCATACGCCATTGACTGCGACACACCGGCCCTTGTCGCCAAATTATTGAGCGAAATCCCCAATGCGATTAGGGCTCTGTTAACCATATTCGCGATATGCTGGGCCTCCGAAGACGTGAGAATCTGATACGACGCCATGCGAGAGAAATTCCTTGTGCGGCCTGATCGTTTATATGATTATATAATTAAAAGCTGGCCGTAGCGAGGGTGTTAAATGTGGAAATTTGGCGATTTGTACGCCGGCGCCGGCCTTTTCAGTTCGGGCATGAAATCTGCGGGATTTACACCTGCATTCGCCGTCGAACTTTCCGCGGACGCGGCCCAGACCTACCGCCAGAATCTGTCTGACTGCGTCATCAATGCCTCAGCCGCGGAAGTGCATGATGTAGGTACGGTTGACGTTCTGATTGCAGGACCGCCATGCCAAGGGTTCAGCACTTTGGGCCGTCGTGACCCGCTAGACGTCAGAAACGACTTGTGCCTGGCAATCTTACCCTGGATCGACCGTGTAGAACCAAAGGTGGTTGTGGTGGAAAACGTTCCGCCGTTTGTACGCTCGGCGCATTGGGCAATGCTGGCCGAAGGTCTGCGGTCGCGCGGGTTTGAAATCGATGTGTGGGAGCTTGACGCGGTCGACTACGGCACCCCGCAGCTGCGTAAACGCGCCTTTACGGTAGCTTCCACAATCGGGCAAATTGCTCGCCCGGTACCTGCAGTCTCAAAGACCTCAGCCGGGGCCGCACTCTTTGACATCCCATTGGACGCTCACGATCCAATGCACTATTGGCCTGTTCCCTCGGATCTCGCGATGCGGAGGTTCTCGCTCATACCGCCGAACGGCGACAAACGGGATCTATTGCGGCTCGTTCCTGAACTATGCCCGCCCTCATGGAAGCAAATCGGCTGCCAAGCCACCGACGTATGGGGTCGCATAGACCCCTCGGCCCCCGCCAACACAATTCGATGCACTTTTCAGAATCCATCGAAGGGACGATATCTTCATCCCTTCGAAAACAGAGTCATTTCTCTGCGTGAAGGTGCAAGGCTTCAAGGAGTGCCCGATGATTGGATCTTCGCGGGCAAGCCTTATCCGGTTGCGCGCCAAATCGGAAATGGTGTGCCAATTCCGCTTGGAACGGCAGTTGGTCGTGTTATCTACGACGCGTTCGAAGCTGCGACCGCTTCTGATGTCACCGTTTCGTCTAAGGTGCTGGCGGCAGCGTAAGTTTCGTCGCCTTCCTCCTCGCCCTCATCTTCCAATTCTGATTGGATCGCATTGATGGCATCAACATGAACGTTCCAAGCGTCGTTGATCAGCTGGGTAAGGCCCACGACGCGTATCTGGGAATCTGGACCGGATTTCTGGAATTTGCTCTGAAGAGCAAGCTCGTCTTTTACGGTGGTATTGTCCGCGGGCATCTCGCCGATGAGGTAGCCATGCACCGCAATCGTTCGCTTCAACTCTGATTGACACCACCGCTCGATCGTCAAGATATAGTCTTCAAGTTGACGATAATGCTCGATTGTCAGCGGAATTGTCGGACTTTTTAGCTCAATAACTTTGATGACGAAAGGCCCTTCACTTCCACGATCCGACATCAGGAAGACCAAATCCGGACGTGTAATATTAAGCTCTTCTCCATCTATGATTGGTGAAAAATTATCGACCTCGATATGCTTGGCTAGTTTTGATGCGACCGTATTAATTTTTTCATCGCTGGTTACATACGTAGAAAATTCCGGACGAATTAGCCAAGGATTGTCCTTAAGCAGCTGGTGAAGGTCTTTTTCGAGCCCTTTTTTCTTCCACAGTTCGTGCCCGGTTTTTTGAAGCGCTTGGATTTTCGAAATACCGCCACGCCGCCCTCGATAGAGCTTCAGAACATCTCGAAGTTCGATTTCCGACAGGTCTCGCAGTTGACTGAGGATGCTCGTTACTGTTTCAGGCTTCGTACCGGATGTGACCAGTTTTGCAAGCACCTCCGTCGCGTTCACAGAGTTCATGATAATCGGCGCGAGTTCCTCGAACGCTTCGGTTCCGACCCCGTATTGTGCGGCAATCGTCGTCAGAAGTCGGGTAGCCGCCCTGCGGGTTTTCGTCGGTAGCTGTTCGACGCTCCGCTTGATGATTTGCCCTTTCGGGTCTGAGTCGATTTCAGCATTTGCGATCCGCTCACGGAACGCTCCATGCTTCGCGATAGCAACGCGCATCAGCGAGCCGATCTTATCCTGCAAAGCCTCGAAAATCTCATTTCCTTCTTGAAGCTGAGTGCGGCTGGTGCTGATCAGATCGACGGAACCGCGGTCCAACTCGTTGGCTTCAACAATGCACTCCATGTAGTCGGCGCTGTGGAAACTATGCATCCCCGTGCCGAGGTTGAACAATGTCGGTCCCGCAGCAAGGCGATTGTTGCAGTAGATGCGCGCCCCGCGCTTACCAGCCGGAAGATGCTCGGACCTCTTCCTGAAAGCGATGTAGTAGCGGAAGGAGATAATACCTATCTCCGCCACGGCGAATTCGTCGTTCTGCATCTCTCCCGCTTTGATCTTTTCCAAGGTCAACGTCTCCGGGAAGACGAATTCGTAATCTGGTATCGGATGAGCGATCGTAACGTCGTTCATGCGAATTCGAAATTCTTCCGGCCGAATGGCAAAAAACGCGCTCGCGATCCCGTCGGATATCGTTTTGGCGGAAGACTTAAAGGCGTCCGCCTTAAGGCGGCTCAAGACAATCTTTGTCCCTTTCTCCTCAATTGGGAGGCCGTCTTCGTACGAAACGGGGATTTCGATCTGAGTTTGGGCTTGCTCGTGCTCTAGGTTACTGTCCGTCATTGTAATGACGGTGGCATAGGTGTCGCCTGCCCGTTTGGTGCGCAGCACCACTTTCTCAGCAGCTCCAAACCCGGCAAGTTTGCCGACGCCCTTCCTGCCCATGACATAACGCCCGCCAGGGCTCTTGAGATTGGTCTCCCGGCCTTTGCTGTCCACTCGGCGCTGCCGGTTCAACGGCAAAAACTTGTCTTTCACTTCTTCCCAGTTCATTCCGTGACCATCGTCGCTGATGATCACCTCTATGTCCTCTGGAAGGGTTGCAAGGAGGCTGTCGAAGGAGAGCTTGGTCGCGGGTTCAGCTCCTTCGGAAGTCGCTGCGGCGGCAGCGGCTTTTGCTTTCCGAGCGTCCGAGAGTTGCTTACGTGCTTCAGCGATGCGTTCGGCCGGCAGAGTAATATCGATCTTCGTCGCATCGCTATCGTACGCGTTGGCGATAAACTCTACCAAGACTTTCCCGATATTGGCGTAGAGGTTGATTCCCAGCGTTTTGAGCATTCCACGCTGGAAGGTCATGTCCATGGTATGGGGGCGGGCAGCCGTTTCCGGCGATGTTTGGACTGCTACCTCGGTATTCATGCCTATCCCCTTATGATTCCCTTCGTCTGGGATAGCTCGCTTGAGTTGTTTTTTGCAAGACACATCATCCCTAATCGAAATGGTTTACAGCTGTTTCGAGAAACTTGACGATCTTCAAGCCCAACGGGCCCATATTTCGAGCCTTCGTTTCGCACTGCCATATTACAAGGACATCCCAACCGAGATAACGCAATGCCCTTTCCGCTTCCGCGTCCCGCTCAACGTTGCGTCTGAACTTTTCAGCCCAGTATTCGATTCTTGAGGTGGGCGACGACGCTCGTTTGCATCCAGCGTGTCTATGCCAGAAACACCCATGTACGAAAATCACTTTGCGACGGGATGCGAACACGAGATCCGGAGTGCCGGGTAGCCCTTTCTTGTGAAGGCGGAAGCGGTAGCCGAGGGAATGGGTCAGCCTGCGGACGGCTAGCTCAGGTGATGTGTCCCTTCCCCTGATACGGGACATTACCAATGAGCGGAGTTGCGGAGTGAGGTGGTCCACCATAACGCGATTGCCTCCTCGAATTTGTGTGAGACACCCAATAGGACACAGCGATCGCGCACGGTCAGCCTGTCGGTGAGCAAATCAACGGCCTCAATTCTTGCAAGATGACACCCGCCTTTGGCGAGAGCATGGCCCCAATCCAGTTGTCGGAAAACACCCCTGCTCCATCGGCCGGTGAAAGCCAAATCACTTCGTTCGTGTCGAGCTCGATCTTCACCTCGCTCCCGATCGGGCTGCCGGCCACCGTCTGGACATAGTGGCGCTTGATCGGATGAACCGTGCCCTTCCGATCCGTCAAGCTGTTTTCGCGATAGTCCAGGGCGAGTTCGCCCTCCTCCGCGACTGTCTCGCAATCAACCGAACGCTCGCACCGGATGACCGACGAGAACGCGCAGGTCCAGGTCAGACTCGTTGGCCACATCGGGTTCTCGCCCGCATGTGCGGCCGAGCCGATCACGAGAAAAACGGAAGCAGCAAAACACTTCATGCCGGCAATGCCCCAATATCGCGCCGACAGCCTTGCGGCGCATCCGGCGATCAATTTCATCGGGGTGAGAAGATAAATATAGTTTATGTTTCCGGCAATCCGTTTGACGGGAAGTAGGTTTCGCCAATGCGACGGGACCGCCGGCAGGCATTCCCAAGGTCGCCGATCAGAGAGGCGCTGCCCCGCTCACCAGCTCCTGGAAAGGCACATTGAGGTTGATGCAGATCCGCGTAATCGTCTGGAGAGAAGGGTTTGCCGTTCCGTCAATGATTTGAAAATAAAAGGGATAAGTCACGTCGATCAGCTCGGCCATCTCCTTCTTGTTGAGGCCGCGCGTTTCACGCTCGCGCTCTATGACCCGTGCCATATTTCGCAGGATCCTCGTACCAAGCTCGGTGTCTGCCTTCTTGCGCTTGCTCGTCATCGCCGTATAAACTATAATTTACTCTTTAGTGTGTTTGATGAGAAGAGTGCCGATGATCGCCAAAACCATGCCTCACCATGTCGTCCTCGGACTGTTTCTGACGGCCGCGGCGCTTTCCGCTCCCGCCGCCGCCAGCGAATGGGGCTGCGAAGTCCTGCTGTGCGCCTCGTCTTCCAATCCATCCTGGCGGGGCGTGTCTGCCTGCCATCCGCCGATGAACCGGCTTATCTCCGCCATGAAGAAACCGGGCTTCGACTGGCCAACTTGCCCCGAGGCGGGAACGGGTTCGCCAGGTCACGAGCGATATGCGGATTGCCCGGAGGGCTATCAGGTCGGAAGCAGGGGGGACCGCAATGGATTCGCCCGAGAGGGCGACCTGTGCGTCAAGACAGTCAACATTTGCCAGGGCAGAACGCACGGTCTCTACAGTTCTGATCGGCAGCGGAGCTGCATACAAACGGTCTCCATATCCCGACCGCTCAGGTCAGAGCCATATTACTTCGACATCAGGAATGACACTTCCGGGCAAACCGAGCGGCATTGGTTCGGGCTCAACAGATAGACGGTTTTTCTCGGTTAAGAAAGGTTTAATCCATGCGTACGGTTAACCGGCATACCGTGCTTGGCCACGTCGGAAACATCATACCGCTGAAGGGCGTGTTGAAGGTGAATGTAGCCACCAACCGCGAATGGCAGTCGGATGGGGAACGCAAAACTGCCACCGACTGGGTTCAGGTCACCGTCTTGGACAAGAAGCAGGCTGAATGGATCGAGGAGAATGTTGGGCAGGGTGATCTCGTCTATATCGAGTCCCGTATCTCGAACAGCAGCTATCCGCGAGAGGGCGAGCAGGTCTATGTGACGGACGTCATCGCACAGCTTTTCAATCTAGTTTCCAAGAGCAGGGCGCATGGTCAAACATAGGCGTTGGGCGGGTGTCCGGCCCTCCTCCCCTGTACGCACCTGCCCGCCTGAATGCCGCCGCTCACCCCGGCGGCATTCTTTTTTCAAGGCGCTTATCCCCGGAGGTGCTGGCCGTTATCCAGCCGCAGCGCCGTGAGGACGGCGCGGCCGCGGCCGAAGCGAGCCGTCAGGCGAGCGGAGCAGGCGGAGGAAACCCGCCTCGGGGAAATCGAGATCATCGAGACAAAGCGTGTCGTCAAGGAGCTTCAGGAGGTGGGCGGGGCCGCATAGGCGCGCGCCTCTGCTTGCCCTTGACAATCCTTGCGGCGAAGTACCATCTATGGTACATCGCCGCGATGATCGATCATGTGAAGAAACTGCCGGCGAAGTTCTATCGCACGGAGTCCGGACGCCAGCCCGTACGGGAGTGGCTTCTGGACTTGTCCGAGGAGGATCGCAAGATCGTCGGCGACGATATCAGGACGGCCGAGTTTGGTTGGCCGATAGGAATGCCGCTCTGCCGGCCGATGAGCGGCGCCAACGGTCTATGGGAAATCCGAACCAATCTTCCGGGCGGGCGGATTTCCCGCGTTCTGTTTTGCGTGCATGACGGTCAGATGGCCCTGCTGCACGGTTTCATCAAGAAGACGCAGAAAACGCCGCAGCCCGAATTGAAGCTGGCCGAACAGCGGATGAGAGGTTTGAAATGAGCAAGGATATCGAACGCGGTTCTCTTGGTGACTCCTTTGAGGATTTCCTGAAGGAGCAGGGCACCTACGAAGAGACGACGGAACACGCAATAAAGCGCGTGCTGGCCTTCCAGCTTGAACAGGCGATGAAGGAGCAGAATATCGGCAAGGCCGAAATGGCGAAGCGCCTGCATACCAGCCGGTCGCAGCTCGACCGGCTTCTTGATCCCGAATATCAGGGCGTTACGCTCGCCGTTCTCACGCGCGCGGCTAATGCGGTGGGCCGCACGCTACGCCTGGAGCTCGTTTAACACGGCGTCGGACTGGCGGACTGACGCGCGGCCCCCGCATCGAGCGGGTGCAGCCGATTGAGGGGAGCCCCGTAGCCCCTCCCCTCGCGCTCCCTTCCCGCCCATTGGCATCGACGTCAGGACGATAGGATCGTCCCGCATGCTGGTCTTGTCGAGTTGGTCTCGGATTTAGGCCGAAGACTTCTGTTGCGCCCGCGTCCGTCTCGATGAGATCGATCGGGCGTCGGCCGCTTTTTCAGTGCGCCCTGGCCGTCAAGACATAAAAAAACCGGCTTGCGCCGGCTTTTTCCCCCAACCGCCCGGAGCCCATGTCTCTCAGGATGCTGGGTTAGTTGTTACCTCTCAACATGGTGTCGAGGAACGTCCACGTCAATCGATTTCGATCGCCGCCGGCGCATTGCATCGGCGAGTCCGCTACGATCTGATGCAGCGTAGGCGTCCATATCTCGATACGCAAGACTTTGTCCGGCCGCTTAGGGTTCGCCGACGATACCATAGATGAGCAGGACGAAATAGGGCGAGCCGCTTTCGCCCTCTCCCTTTTTCCGTAACGACCGCTTTCCGGTGGTGCTGGCCATTATCCAGCCGCAGCGCCGTGGGACGGCGCGGCCGCGGCCGCAGCGAGCCGTCAGGCGAGCGGAGCAGGCGGAGGAAACCCGCGCTCCCCAATTGCGCCGTAGGGTTTTCCGGAGCCTCGTGGATAACGGCCGGTTTTTCCTCGTCGAAGATCTTCTTCGCTTGTGCCATGGGCCATCGCCCGTTCCGGTCGAGCGCGCTCTATGCGAGCACGGAGCCAGCCTGCGGCCGTCTCCGCCGATACCGGTGACGATCGCTTGTCCTTGTCGGAAGCTCACGCATCCGGCATTGAGGCCCGCGTGCGGGCCGCATCGTTCGTCTCGCCCCTGACATCGCCGGGCGTTCGGTTCAAGGGGCAGGCGCGGCAAGCCGCTTGTCGCGCCGGCAAAAAAACGGCTTTCACCGCTGCGCGCCGAACCTTCCGTTTTTTTCCCCGCCACGACCCCTTGATCCGCCCGCGCGCCGCCGTGGGGCGGGCTTTCGCCCTCCCCCTCTGTCCGGGGGAATGTCAGAGGCCATTCCCCCGGAAAGACCGGGGTGGCTTCGCCCAAGGGGGGCTTCCCTGCGGGACTTCGGAAAAAAGGAGACAGAATATGAGCATCTACACCCAGACCGCCCGTTTCGACACCGGCCGTGCCCTGACCGAAGCCGAAATGCGCCGCATCGCGCCGTCAATCTTCGCCGTGACCGCCCATGAGAGCAGGTCCGAACGCTTCAAGCCCATCCCCACAATCGAGGTGCTGCGCGGCCTGATGAACGAAGGCTTCATGCCGGTCGGCGCCAAGCAGTCCAGCAGCCGCATCGAGGGGAAGGCCGATTTCACCAAGCATCTTATCCGCATGCGCCGGATCGATGACGGCAAGGTCTATCATGTTGGTGACACCGTCTGCGAAATCCTCCTGAAGAACGCCAATGACGGAACCAGCGCCTATGAACTGATGGCCGGGCTTTTCCGCGTCCGCTGCCTCAATTCGCTGGTGACGCAAACCGGAACCATCGACGCCATCAAGGTCCGCCATTCCGGTGACGTGCAGCATAAGGTCATCGAGGGCACCTATCGCGTCCTTGGCGAGGCGGAACGCACCCTTGCGGCCCCGCAGGACTGGTCCGGCATGCGGCTGAAACAAGAGGAGAGGGAAATCCTTGCCGATGCGGCACATGTTATCCGGTTCGGGGATAACGAGGGCGAGACCAAGACCCCGATCAAAGCAGAACAGTTGCTCGTTCCCCGCCGCCACGACGACCGCAATGACGACCTCTGGACCGTCTGGAACGTCGTTCAGGAGAACGCCATAAAGGGCGGTTTGCGCGGCGTCGGCCGCGACGATCTCGGCAGGCCGCGCCGTGCAACGTCCCGCGCCGTGAACGGGATCGATCAGGACATCAAGTTGAACAAAGCCCTTTGGTTGCTCGGCGAGCGGATGGCCGCCCTGAAATCTTGAGCGGAACCGCAAGAGCGCCGTTGGCACACGGCGGCGCTCTCCCCATTACCACAACATCGTAGGCTTTGCCATGAAGCCCGCGCATCCCCTCGCGTGTTCATTGACCAGCATGGCGAACACGCAGCGATCAACCGGACGGCCGATGGCTGGACGATCTCGCAATAGCCCTCAGATCAAGGAACAAATCGACGTCCGGCCATAACTGTGGGGCGTCTCTTCGTGTTGGCGCGCGCTGCGATTTCCGTGCTGGCTAGCCGAGCGCCTGGTCCTCACCGCGTCGAGCGGATCGGACTAGGACGAAGGGCGCCCCGAAGCCCCGCCCCTCGAACTCCCCTGCCCGCCCGTCAGAACGGAGCGCCGCGAGCGGGCGCAGTCGGTCCCGCCTCCCCTTGCGGGCCGCTATGCTGAGGCTCCTGCGGCTGCGCTTCTTCCGCCCGCAACGCAGCGAGAATGCCCGAAATCCCGGCCAGAGGCCGGCGCTTCTCTAATCGGCGTGTTGAGGTCAAGCATTTTCCGGACATTCATTTGCGCCGGCGCGAGATGATCTTCTCAACGCTCTTTCTGCAAAAAAAGAGCCTGCCACCACGGGCAGGCCAAGTGCGCTCGGGGAGTAACCGAGCGGGGGATTCTCAGTCCATCTTATGGAGAGCTGGAATTGGCGCGCTTTCCAGACGCAGCGAGCCCGAGCCCTGCCAGAACCAGGGCAACGCCGACAGCAAACATCAGGCCAAGCTTGTCGCCGAACAGAAAGGCGCTGGCGGTAATGCCGAAGACGGGTTGCAGGTACTGGACGCTTGCCGCCACGCGGGCGGGTACGACCTTCAGCAAATAGAGCCAAAGGATCAAGCCGACGACGGTCACCATCACGCCGAGATAGGCGATGGCGGCGAGCGCTTCGACCGTGATCTCGATCGGATAGCGGGTCATTTCCCATCCCGCCATCGGCAGAACGGTGAGCAGGCCGACGAGCATATTCCATGCTGCGACCGGCATGAGCCCATACTTCTCGGCCAACTCAGCACTCCAGATGTAATAGCAGGCGATGCCGATCGCCGAAATGAGCATCCAGACGACGCCGGCGAACGTCGTCTTCGACATGTCGTCGACGCCCGAGCCGCTGCCAACGGCTACGAGCGCGATACCGAAGAACGCGGCGACGAGGCCGCTCCATTGCACAGGGTTTACACTCTGCTTGAAGCGGATCGCTGCCAAAATGACCATGAAGATCGGGATCGTGGCCGAAAGGATCGTTGCCACGGAAGCTGATGTGCCCTGAACGCCGAAAGACTGCGCGACATTGCCGAGCGTGATGCCCATGACGCCGAGACTGATAATGCTGGGAATGGCTTTGCGGGATACGCGCAGTTCACGACGCGCGAGGAACATGAATAGAGGCACAGCGATCAGGAAGCGCAGAGCCGTAAACGTCATCGGCGGGATACTACCCAGTCCGAGCTTTGTGATCGGGATGGACAGGCCCCACATCAACGCCAGCAGAAACATTGCTCCGAGGTTCTTCGTCGACAAGGAACCCGATGGAACAAGCGGCTGCGGCAGAACTGCTGCCTCGATGGTATTTTGTGACATGTCCTGATCGCCGCCGAATTGGTTTTTGCGTGCGCCTATGCCATGTATAGGTCGGGCAAAACGCAGCCGACAAACCATTTGTTCTCACAGGATGTGTGATCCTTCATCACGCATAGGATCATGGCCGACCAACTTCCTCCCTTGCAGACGTTGCGTGCTTTCGAGGCGACGGGCCGGCGACTGAGCATGACGCTTGCGGCGCAGGAACTCCACCTGACTCACGGCGCGGTGAGCCGGCAGATCAAAGCGCTGGAGGACTATCTGGGCGTCCCCCTCTTTCGTCGCATGATACGCAAGATTGAGCTGACGGAAGCCGGCCAGTCGTTTTTCACGACTGTCACCCGGCTTCTCTCCGAGCTTTCACGCGAAGCTGAAGATATCCGGCGCAGGAGCGATACCAGCCGGCTTGTGGTCAGTTGCGGTGTGTCGTTCGCGAGCAAATGGCTGACACCGCGCCTGCACCGTCTAATGGGAAGCTATCCGAACCTTGATGTGCATTTGGAGGTGACGGACGCGCCCGTAGATTTCGTGTCCGGTCACGTCGATGTGGCCTTGCGCTATGGCAACGGGCAATATCCCTTCGCCGCGGCGGAGCGCATCATGAACGAGACCGTTTCACCTGTTTGCTCGCCCGGATACCGAGAGGAAATGGGCGGGCTTCATTCGATCGAAGACCTGCTAAAATGCAAGCTCATTCACGAGATTGGCATGAACACCACATGGGAGCGGTGGTTCGCCATGATGGAACTACCCTATCCAGGGATGCGAGGGCCAGGCTATAGTCATGGCAGCATGTCGATCGAGGCGGCAATCCGGGGCGCAGGTGTCGCGCTCGGACGAAGTGTCCTCGTCGCCGAGGATCTGGCTGCCGGCCGCATTGTCTCCCTCTTTCCCCAGGCGAGGCTTGAGGTGGAATGGGGTTACGACCTTGTCTATCGCGTTGGCAATCAGGATCATCCGAAGGTGAGCGCCTTCCGCAGTTGGATCGGGCGAGAAGTGCGCGAGTTCACCCACGGCATCTTGTGATCGATGCTGCTGAAGCTCGGCGCATTACGGTCAGCCGGCGTGGCGATCATGAACGTAGCGACGGTGGGCGCCGCCGCCGTTGCGGATACGGTGTCTATCGTGCTCGGCATCCTCGCCAGCGCGGTGGCGCTGGCGATCGTGATGCCGCCGTCATGCGGTCCGTCGACGCGCCCGATGGTCTGCGATGGACAGGACTGCAGGGCATCGGTGCGGCAGTCGGGAGCCTTCTCCTCTTGCCGCTGGCGTCCTTCGATCTCGCGAACACGGCCTCCGCTTCGGAAACCTACCGCTTTCTGGCATGGGCGGCAGTGATGGGGCTGGCTGGCTCGTGGTTCGCAACCTGGTGCTGGGTCGTCGCATCCCGTCGCCTGCCGCTGGCGCTCGCGGCCCAGCTCATCGTTGCCGAAACCATTTTCGGGCTTGCCTGTGGCTTCAGGTTCGAGGGGCGGCTTCCCTCTATCGCCGAGGCCGTCGGTGCGCTCGTGCAGTTCACCGTCGTCTGCATGGCCATCGCAGTGTTCAGTGAGCAGCGCACCGATAAGACCGTTACCTGCGCTTGACCTCGACCACCTCGATGATCCGGTAGCTGCCGATGATCGCGCCGACGCCATCGTTGAGCAGAGCCATGATTGCCGATCATGTCATGGGGACCGTTTCGATCCTCTCCAGGCAGAGAGGAGGGTAGCTGTCGTCAGGATCCGCCTCGAGTGTGGCGTGAAGCCCGAGCATGTCTTTTCTTGCTGCATCCTTGTCCTCGTAGAAGTAGTCCGGGACGGTGCGGTCCGCCCATCGCTCGTCGCCGAGGTCCCATTTGCCGGTGTAGGCGTACAGGATGAGGGTGGGGGCGGTTTCCATGCATTTCTCCTTCAGGCGATGGTGGTTCCCGGCACGCAGCGTAATCGCATGGTTGACGCCGGCAACTGACAGAACTGGTAGTTGGGCCATCGCCCGTTCCGGTCGAGCGCGCTCTATGCGAGCACGGAGCCAGCCTGCGGCCGTCTCCGCCGATACCGGTGACGATCGCTTGTCCTTCTCGGCTGCTGCGCATCCGGCACTGAGGCCCGCGCGCGGGCCGCATCGTTCGTCTCGCCCCTGACATCGCCGGGCGTTCGGATCAAGGGGCAGGCGCGGCAAGCCGCTTGTCGCGCCGGCAAAAAAACGGCTTTCACCGCTGCGCGCCGAACCTTCCGTTTTTTCCCCGCCACGACCCCTTGATCCGGCCGCGCGCCGCCGTGGGGCGGGCTTTCGCCCTCCCCCCTCTGTCCGGGGGAATGTCAGAGGCCATTCCCCCGGAAAGACCGGGGAGGCTTCGCCCAAGGGGGCTTCTCCTTTGGGAAACGCAAACTCAGGAGACAGACCATGACCGAACTCACCAACTTCATCCGCTTCAACGAAGACGGCACCCTCAGCGGCAACATCGCCTCCATCGCCTACGACATCGATATTACCGGCGAACCCTTCACCAGCACCAACAAGGACGCGCCTGTCTACCGCATCCACGCCAAGTCCCCGCGCGGGCGGCGGCTCGACCTCGGAGGCATCTGGAAGAAGAAGAACCAGAATGGCGGCGACTATCTCAGCCTCTCCGTCAGCACCGGCCACGGCAGGCTCAATGCCAATCTCGGCCGCTTTCCCGGTCAGGACGACGAAGACCTGATGGCCGTCATTCCGTGGGATTGATCGACCAGCCGACCGCAGGATTGCCCGAGGGGAATGTTCCCTTCGGGCGGTCCCGAACCCTTGGAGTGAGATTTCAGGAAGGACGATTAAGATGGACAGCCCAAGCACCGACACCCTTGGCGCCGCACTGGTGGAGAACGGGTTTGCCCCTAGTCTCGGCCTTCTCGACATCAACACTTCGCTGTCCGTCCCGCACGGTTTTGAAATGCCCGCGCCATGGAACCTCCCGTCGCGCCTGTTCAAGTTCCCAATCGAGGTGTGCTGCCCCGAAGGCGAACGGCCGCGCAAGCTCGGCCTGCGCCATCCGCTCTTGGCCGACCATCCCTACGTCCGCCATGTCGAGGCCGCGCTTGGTTTCGAGATCGCCCGCGACGGCGCGCCGAACCGCCACGGCTATTCCAGCGGCCCGACAGCCCGCTGGTGGCACGCCGTCGATCTGGTCAGCGCCGGGAAATGGCGCGAACTGTTGGCGACGCGGGAATTCACCGAACGCGCCTGCATCATGAACGCCGTCACCTTTGGGTGCCGCTATTCGCGCCATGACGACAAAAAGGCCGCTGGCTACATCACCACCGCCGAGGCCCGCGAGATCATGCGCGAGATCGGCGCGACCGAACCGGGAGATCGCGGCAGGACCATTCGTTCCTTCTCCGCTCCAAGCGTGTGCCGTCAGGAGAAGGGAGCGGAACATTGGCCGATCAACACCGGCCGCCAATGCGCCGAGGACGCGGCATGGGGGATGATCTTCGGTATCGAGGACGGCTGGTTCCGCTATGACCGTTCCGGCTTCCTCCAATGGTCCGAGCTAGGCTGCGAGCGTTATGCGGCGGGCGAAAGCGCGAGCTACACGCAGGCCATCGGCCAGACCGCATTCGCATTCTAGAAAATCGGCAGCCTCGCGGCCGACCGATGCCCGAAACCGCATTTAAAGGGAACGCAAATGAACAGGCAGACTGTCACCATCATTCAAACCTTCTCCACCGTTCGCGAGATCACCATCGACGTGGAGGCAGATGACCACGAAAGCGCCGTGGAGGCGTTGCAGAACGGTGATATCGACGTCCCCGCATTCGACGATCCGAGATGGGTGACAAGCTGGACACTCCAGTCGGAGGAATACGAATGAGCCGCTACACCATCTCGCTTCACAAGGGCGAGAGAACGGACGACGAGGCCGTCATCGGCTTCGATCCACCATTGCGCACATACTTCCTGCAGGGATTCGAGAGTGACGATGATTTCGGGACGCCGGAAATCTGGCTTGGCACGCTTTTGGAAGGGTTTCCGACATTGGAGGGCATTGTCGAGGAAGCCCGCGCCAATGGCTACGAAATCAGCAATCTCGATCATGCCGACATGATCGCCATGCTGCGGGAAGCGGGCCATGAATACGAGCCGTCTATCGCGGAACGCCTCGGCTTTGTCCGATAGAGACCTGCCCCTCCTCCTCTAGGTGGGGCACCCGCGAGGGGACCGTTCGGCCCGCGTCGAGCGGGCGCGAAGCGGTTCGAGGGGAGCCCCAAAGCCCCTCCCCTCGCCTCCCCTGCCCGCCCGAGGAAGATCGCGGAACGGCGTTCCCGCTTGCAAAATAGTCGAATAATTCGTATTAATTGACTTAATCGAAGGAACCGCCGATGCAGAAGTTCACCACCGTCGACCTGCTCCGCGACATCAAGACCGTCACCATGGCGGCAGACCGTCATCCGGTCGCGATCACGCAGCACCGCAAACCGCGCTATGTCCTCATGACCTACGACGAGTTCGAGGCCATGAAGAGCCGGGGCGATCCCCGGCGGGTTTACACGCTCGGAGAAGCGCCGCAGGAGTTGATCGACATGATCATCCCCGAACTGGATCGCCTGATCGCGGAAGGGGAAGACGCCAATGGCTGACATTCCGGCCAGCGGCTCCGTCTTGCGTTATCCGTATCTCTGGGCGTGGCAGCGCGACAGCGGCGAAACGGAAGGGCGCAAGTCCCGCCCTGTCTGCATGGTGCTCGCCATCCCCAAAGGCGCGCAGACCCATCTGGTGATACTGGCGATTTCCGGCACGCCGCCGCGCGCCGACCAGACGGCGCTGGAAATCCCCCAGCTCGAATGCCGGCGTGCGGGAATCCGCGACTGGAAGGATGCCTGGATCACCGTGTCGGAATTCAATCACGATATAGCGGAAGCGTCCTTCTACTACGATCCGAACGCCGAACTGCTCGGCAGCTTCAGCAAGGGTTTCCTCGCCAAGGTCGCCGCAGCCTTCAAGCCGTTCCTCGCCGTGCCGGGCGCGCGGGTGAGCAGGACCGAATAGGCCGAACCATTACCCTCTACCGCTTGGCCCTTCTCTTTTCGTACAGATTGTCTCCCGGTGGTGCTGGCCATTATCCAGCCGCAGCGCCGTGGGACGGCGCGGCCGCGGCCGCAGCGAGCCGTCAGGCGAGCGGAGCAGGCGGAGGAAACCCGCGCTCCCCAATTGCGCCGTAGGGTTTTCCGGAGCCTCGTGGATAACGGCCGGTTTTTCCTCGTCGAAGATCTTCTTCGCTTGTGCCATGGGCCATCGCCCGTTCCGGTCGAGCGCGCTCTATGCGAGCACGGAGCCAGCCTGCGGCCGTCTCCGCCGATACCGGTGACGATCGCTTGTCCTTGTCGGAAGCTCACGCATCCGGCATTGAGGCCCGCGTGCGGGCCGCATCGTTCGTCTCGCCCCTGACATCGCCGGGCGTTCGGTTCAAGGGGCAGGCGCGGCAAGCCGCTTGTCGCGCCGGCAAAAAAACGGCTTTCACCGCTGCGCGCCGAACCTTCCGTTTTTTCCCCGCCACGACCCCTTGATCCGCCCGCGCGCCGCCGTGGGGCGGGCTTTCGCCCTCCCCCCTCTGTCCGGGGGAATGTCAGAGGCCATTCCCCCGGAAAGACCGGGGAGGCTTCGCCCAAGGGGGGCTTCCCTGCGGGACTTCGGGAAAAAGGAGACAGAAAATGAGCGCAGTCAAGGCCTTCCTGATCGAGCCGATGGCAGGCACCATTCGCCCGGTGACGATCAACCTCGAAGGCAGCTATGCCGAGATCAAGAGGCTCGTGAAATGCGACATGATCGATGTCGTGAGGGTGAGCGGCTTCGATATCATCGTTGACGACAACGGGCTGGACGATATCGTGCCGTGCCTCACGCAAGTCGCGGGCGCGCCGACGCCCATCGCGGGAAATCTTCTCGTGACGGCGTCGGACCGGCTGGGCGAACTCGCTGATGTGACCGACACGATTGAGGCTGTTGCTGCCCGCTTCACAATCGTTCGCCCGATGCTGCGGCCCGTCATCGTCGTGTCCGAGCGGCCCGGTGTCATCGCGGCCGAGATCGTCCGCGTCGAAATCTTCCTTGATCGTAGCGCGCCGAAAGTCACGGAAGCCGTCGAGGCGTGAGCCGTTCGGAGCGGGGCGGCCGAGAGCCACCCCGTTTCGCGCCCTCCCCTCCCCTCAGATTGAAAACCACAGCGATAGGAGCCGGCCATGGACGACCAGGACGAATTGGATCGCCTGCGCGGCGAACCCAAGCGGCCATCCCTCACCCCTGACGGGCAATGGCGGGCGGACTATCGTAAGGCGCAGCGTCACCGGCGGCTGGCCGGCGTGCAGCCCGATCTATTAGGTGGCCCGACCGTCGAGCATTTCCACCGGAATTCTGCGCCACCCGCCCCGGAGGACTGGCCGCTGGACGACGAGACCACTCGGTTCCAAGACCTGTCGCGGGAAGAACAAGTGCGGCAGCTTGCCGCCGATCCCCAGACGCCGTGGGCTCGGTCGACACGCAAGAAACTGACGCCAGAAGAACGGGCCGCCATGATCGCCAGCGCGGCAAACTGGCTTCGCCTCGGCCAGCGTGTTCGCATCACCGGCACATCGCCCTCGATCGATGGCACCAACGAGCGGCGCGTCGGCCGCGTCGGCGCTGTCTGGCGCGTGTGCGGCGAGCCGTTTGCCGATTACGTCCATATCAATCTCGACCTGATCGGGCAGGAGCGCACCGAGAAAGTCGTCTTTGTCGAACTGCGCGACGTCGAGCCGATAGAGGGTGAAAACTGAGGGGCGGTGTCCCCTCTCCTCCGGCCGCCGCGCGAGTGCCTTGTCCTCACCGCGTCGAGCGGGTCGGACCAGGACGAGGGGCGCCCCGAAGCCCCGCCCCTCGAACTCCCCTGCCCGCCCGTCAAAACGGAGCGCCGCAAGCGGGCGCAGTCGGTCCCGCCTCCCCTTGCGGGCCGCTTTGCTGAGGCTCCTGCGGCTGCGCTTCTCCCGCCCGCAACGCCGCGAGAATTCCCGAAATCCCGGCCAAAGGCCGGCGCGATGCTGATTTCTCCGATATTCGCCTTAGTTTAGGGATCGAGCCGTGCTCGCTGCGCCGCGCAGCGGCGCGATCAAGACGGTCAATCTGCAGGAAATTCCAGAATGATCACCTGCTGATTGGCGATATAGGCTCCGATGGCGAAGGCACGAAAATCGGCAGCATTTTCAAACACCAGCACGAATCCACGACGCCGCGATGTCGCAAGCGCGATTGAGGTCAGGACGCCCTGGCGCTCGTATATGCTCGTATCGTCGATCGCGAACGGCGGAGGCGGCAGATCCTCCTTGGATAGTGTTGTCCCGGTCCCGTTTTGGACCTCACCGGCGGCTGTGAGGGTGCGTATGAAATCGGCCCTGGAAAACCGAGCCGTGCCCAGGACGATAACGATGCCGCCGGCAATCAGGTGCCGCCGGAGCCGATCATGGTCAGCCGGTCCCATCTGCGGCACATCCGTCGTCCAACGCTGCCAGTTGCTGAAGGGGCGTGGGTTCACTCGCACGCAACTCGCTATAGTCCTTATGGACCATGTCCATGCCGTGGCCGCCCACATACCATGAAAGCCAGTCTGATATCCCCGTCATAGGGGGCGCATGGTTGCCGGTAGATGGCGTTTCCATTGTCCCGATCCTCAATTCTTGGATCGGCCCTGAGCCGACGAGAACGCGACGGGGCAGGGTGGAGATCGCGGTATTCCTTTATCGGTATCATGACGAACTGCGTCAGGCCACCCTACCCGGCCGCGCATTAAGATGCGTCTCCCCACAAACCTGTTCTTGATATGTTCTTTCCCGGCTTCTCATCTTAATGATCGGATCGTCTGAATCCCGCTAGGCCACCGCCCGGTTCGGGCGGCCGCGCTCTATGCGAAGCACGGAGCCGGCCGTCGGCCGTCTCCGCCGATGCCGGTGACGATCGCTTGTCCTGGCGGCTGCTGGCGCAGCCGGCATCGAGGCCCTGGCGGGCCAGCTTCCTGTTTCCGCCCCATGACATCGCCGGCCGTTCGGATCAAGGGGCAGGCGCGGCAAGCCGCTTGTCGCGCCGGCAAAAAAACGGCTTTCACCGCTGCGCGCCGAACCTTCCGTTTTTTCCCCGCCACGACCCCTTGACCCGACCGTCCGTCGCCGTGGGGCGGGCTGCGCCCTCCCCCCTCTGTCCGGGGGAATGTCAGAGGCCATTCCCCCGGAAAGCCGGGGAGGCTTCGCCCAAGGGGGCTTCCCCTTCGGGAAACGGGAAACCAAGGAGACAGAGCAATGACCGAGACCCAGATTTCCACCGAAAGCTTTTTCGTGCCGCTGAACAAGCTGGACCGCGACCCCAAGAATGTCCGCAAGACCTACAGCAAGGAAGGCATCACGGAGATGGCCGCGACCATCCGCGCCGATGGCTACCGGCTGTTGCAGAACATCATTGTCCGCAAGGGCGACAAGCGCGGCCGCTTTTTCGTAACCGCAGGCGAGCGTCGCCGTGCCGCCCTCCTCCTTCTGGCCGACGCGGGCGAAATCGCCAAGGACTTCCCCGTCGAATGCAAGGAGCGCAGCGAGGCCGAGGCGACCGAAATCAGCATCATCGAAAACATGAGCCGCGAGGCCATGCACCCGGTCGATGAATACGAAGCCTACCGCGTTATGGCCGAGGACGGGAAATCCGTCGAGGACATCGCCGCCCGCTTCGGCACCACCGAAACCATGGTCCGCAAGCGCTTGGCGCTTGGGCGTGTTTCGCCGGTCCTGCTCGAACTCCACCGGCAGGAGGAAATGACCTTCCAGCAGCTTTCAGCCTTTACCGTGTCCGATGACCACGACCGGCAGGTGGAAGTCTGGAATAGCCTGCCATCGTGGAATTGCGATCATCGCGCCATTCGTTCGGCCCTGCAGGCCGAAGCCGTCAAGGCGACCGACAAGCGCATGAAGTTCATCGGCGGGCTCGATGCCTATGAAGCTGCCGGCGGAACCGTCAAGCGCGATCTCTTCGATGACCAGAATGGCGGCTACGCCCTCGACGTCGCTCTCGTCGAAAAGCTCGTTGCCGACCGCCTTGAAGCCGAGGCGGAAGCCGTTCGCGCCGAAGGCTGGAAATGGGTGGAGGTGGTGCCGGTCATTCCGAGCGAAGCCGTCCGCATGCACAGGGTCTATCCGTCCGACATTCCGTTGACGGAGGAAGAACAGGCCGAGGAGGAGCGGCTGGAAGCCGAATATGACGAGCTGGTGGCAAAGATCGAGGCGGGTGAGGCCGATGACGAGGCCGAGCCGCGCACCGAAGCCATTCAGGCAAGGCTCGCGGTCCTGTCGATGGCACAGGAAGCCTATTCCCCGGAGGAAATTGCCAAGGCCGGTTGCTATGTGACGATGGACTATTACGGCAATGTCGAAATCGAGCAGGGCCTTGTCCGGCCCGACGATGAAGCCGTGGAGGAGGAGGTTGAAACCGGCGGCGACACCGCCGAAGGCGATGCAGACGAGACGGACGAGGGTGGGGCGACCGTTCCGCCGAAGCCCGAACAGCGCACCGAGCCTCCGTTCAAGATGCCTGCCCTGCTGGTGCAGGAGCTTACGGCGCAGAAGACGGCCGCGATCCGGGCCGAGCTTGCCCATAACCCGGACGTCGCCCTCGCCGCCGTGGTGCATGCCATGTTGGTGAACATCTTCGGCAGCTATGGCGGCAGCGACTATTCGTCCCTTGAAGTGACGGTGAAGAGCGAACGGCTCGAAACCAGCATTGCCGATCCGGCGGCATGCCCGGGCATCGTGGCCATGGACGAACTCAAGGAGAATTACGGCCACACCATTCCCGGCAAGCCGAGCGAACTTCTGGAATGGTGCCTTGAACAGCCGACGTCAACGCTTCTCGACTTGTTGGCCTACGCGGCGGCAAAGTCCGTCAATGCCGTGCAGCATCCCCACTATGAGCGCAAGTCGCAGCGTGCCCATGCCGAGCGACTGGCGCAGGCCCTCAAGATCGACATGACGCAATGGTACGCCCCGACAGGTGAAAACTACTTCGCCCGCATCAGCAAGGCCGGGATCAAGCAGGCGGTCACCGAAGCCGTTGGCGAGGACTTGGCACTTGGCGTTCTCGGCATGGAGAAGGCGAAGGCCGTGGAATATGCCGAACGCAAGATCACTGGCACCGGATGGCTTCCCGCGCCGGTTCGGATCGCTCTGACTGCCGAGCAGGAGCGTGAGCGGATGGTGGAAGCCACCGGCGATGACGACGGCGTTTGCCCTTTCGACATCGATGACGCGCCGGTGACGGACGGCGCAACCTTCCCCGAAGCAGCCGAGTAATCGGCTGCCGCAGGCCGCGCAGTCTCCGGCGCGGCCTGCATCCTTCCAGACCTCCCTTTGATCGATCCGCATGACGACGCCGGCCTTTGCCCCGGCGATTGGCGAAACGCGCCCACGCGGTTCCTTTTCCTTGCAGGTGATCCCATGAACTCCCCGCGCCTCAAATCCATCGTCAAGCTATTCGAAAGCTGCCGCTACAAGCACGACCTCTACACCGTCTTTGGGGACTGGTGCGAAACCTCCGCCATCGCCCTCAGCAACGCCGTGGACCTCGCCCCCGCCGAGAAGCGCGAAGCCCGGTTTCAGGAGATCGCCGGCAAGTATGGCACCGAGACCATGGGCACCTTCTCGAAAATCATGGGCGAGGTGGTCATGGCGCTGGAGGACCGTCCGCACGATGTTCTCGGCGCGACCTTCCATGCGCTGGAACTGCACAACAAGGCACGCGGCCAGTTTTTTACGCCCTACCCGGTTTGCCAGTTGATGGCGCGCATCGTCGCCGGAAGCCCGGACGACATGCAAAAGATGATCGCGCAACGCGGCTTCATGCTGGCGCAGGAGCCCGCCGCAGGAAGCGGGGCAATGATCATCGCCCTTGCAGAAGCAATTCTCGACGCGGGCATCAACTATCAGCAGTGCCTTCATGTAACCGCCGTGGACATCGACCCGCGCGCCGTCCATATGGCCTACATCCAGTTGTCGCTTCTCCATATCCCGGCGACCGTCATTGTCGGGGACAGCCTGGCGATGCGGTTCAGCGATCAATGGCACACGCTGGCGCACGTCATGGGCGGATGGTCCACAAAGCTCAGGAGGGCAGGGGAGGTCGCGAACACCAACCGGCCCATGCCCGTTCCGGCCATGGTGCCATCGGCGGCGAAAGTTGCTGTTGCACCCTCGCCGGACGGGCTGGGATCGGCAGCACCGGCCACGGAAAAAAATGGTCAGCTTCGATTGTTCTAGGCACCGCTTGGGCAGAGTTGCCGACCGGTTCGACCGGCCGACAACTCTATAAGAGGGGGGCAAGCCGCCCCTCTCATGCTCACCCCATGAAGGAAGGGGCAAGCCCCCTCCTTCAAACATCCTCCCGAGGGAGGGGCGCGCCCCTCCCTTGAACCCACCCACGAAGGGGGTGGTCCACCCCCTCCAAACCACCCCGGCCCACACGGGCGCGACCCCTGATCGGGGTCGCGGGCTCATCTCTCTTTGTCGTCCTATTGTGGCACCGCCTCTCCTGGCCTCAAGGACGAGCGGTCCCCCCATTTTCAGCCGCCGCCCGTTGGGCGCCGTCAGAAAATCGGCTCCACCACTCGCCGCCGCTGGCGGCCGCTAAAGCGGTCCTTGACCCCACTCGAGGCTCGATGCGGACACCTTTCGTCAAAGAGCGAAAGGAGACTTCCATGGCAAAGCGTAAGATCACGATCATCGACGGCGGGAGTGCTGAATACTGGAGGCAGCGGACGGAAGGCTTTCGCCTGATCCGGGAGGCTGAGGAAGCGGCTGAAAGGCTCGCATCCGCGCCTATGTATCTGCACGGCGGTTACGATGAGAATGGCGATGTGATCGCCATCGAGAATCTTCGTCCAGATGACGAGTTTGATGAGGCGATCCGGGCCGTCGTGGCAAACGAGACCGCCTTCAGCATTCTCGTTGCCCAGGAGCGCACCCGGATAGGGAACCGGCTGGTCAAGGAGGTAGTCGCTGAGTTGGAGCAGATGGACGACGATCTCGTTGAGCATCGGCTTGGCGACACGCTTTGGGAGACTGACACAGACTAAACAATCGAAGAGGAGGCGGCAGGGTGCCGCCTCTTCTTCTTGCGTCGGTGGTTGAGCTGAGCCAGCCGGTGCGACCGGCTGGCTCAGCTGATGAAAGAGGGGCAAGCCCCCTCTCAACACTCTCCCCATGAAGGGGCAGGGCAGAGCCCCGCCCCCTCAAACTCCCCCACCCAAGGGAAGGGCAAGCCCCTCCCTTGAACCCTCCCTTGGGGGAAGGAGGGACGGTGTCCCTCCTCCTCCTTCCCCCGATGCCCCCATCCTCCTCTCCCCGGAGCGCGGCTGCGCCGCCGCTTAGGGAGTGATGCAACCGGGAAATGCGCGCGGAGCCTCCGGCACTCCAAGCGCCAAGATTCAAAAAAGTTCTCAGCTGAGAACTTTCGATAGAGTGGCAGCGGTGGTAAGGAGCGGAGCCCTTGAAGCGCAGCGGCTTATCTAAACCCCTCCGGAAATTTGATGAAAGTTCTCAGCTGAGAACTTTTCTTGGCCGAAAACCTGTTAACCTTTTGTTAACTCAATTTTCCTTGACCGAGTCACCGACTCGGATCATTTTTACGCTCAATTGTCGATTTCACCGGATTGAGCGTTTATAATGAATTCAGTCGCTACTCAACTTCAGGCGCGCGCATCTGCGATCCCATCGCTAACTAGCCTTATCGAGGCTGACGCCGACCTGCTCAGCGCGCAACTTCAGCAGTTGCGTGCGCGCGCATTCCCTCCTACGGCGCAAAAGGAGCTTCGCAAATTCATGGCCGGCGAGGCCGCGAAGCTGATCGGAATCAGCGATGCCTATCTTCGCCATCTGAATTCCGAGGGCAACATCCCGGAAGCAGAGAAGAACGGGGCAGGGCGCCGTCTCTATTCGCTTGAACAGATCCACGATATCCGTCGCTATCTTAGTTCGAACAAGAAAGGCTACTCACCAAACCGAGCCGCGAACGAAGCTCTTCAGGTTATCGCCGTCACGAACTTCAAGGGCGGCTCAGGAAAGACGACGACCGCCGCCCATCTTGCGCAGTATTTCGCGCTGCGAGGATACCGGACGCTCGCTGTCGATCTCGACCCACAAGCCTCATTGTCGGCGCTCTTCGGCATTCAACCCGAATTCGACCTCGGCCCGAACGAAACGATTTACGGGGCGATCCGCTACGATGCGCAGCAGCGCCCACTCAGCGACATCATTCAGAAAACCTATTTTTCCGGGCTCGACATCGTTCCTGGGAACCTCGAACTTCAAGAATTCGAACACGATACCCCCCGCGTCCTGAGTGAGCGTAGCCGGAATCGCGAGCAGATGTTCTTTACCAGGATCGCGACAGCGCTGGCATCCGTAGAGCAAAATTATGATGTCGTTATCCTCGATTGCCCACCGTCGCTCGGATATCTGACGCTCTCGGCTCTATGCGCTGCGCGAAGTGTCGTCGTCACCATCCATCCGCAGATGCTTGATGTTGCCTCGATGTCGCAGTTTCTCCATATGACCGCCGGCCTCTTCGGTGTCGTCGAGAAGGCAGGCGGCAATGCCGAGTATGACTTCTTTCGCTATGTCGTAACACGCTACGAGCCGGCCGATGGCCCACAGGGACAGATTGTCGGGTTACTCAAGAGCCTCTTCGGCGACCGCGTGCTGACGAATGCCGTGCTGAAGTCTGCCGCGATCTCAGATGCCGGGATCACCAAGCAAACGCTTTACGAAGTCGGGCGCGAAAACTTCCACCGCGTAACCTACGATCGCGCCATGGAATCGCTCGACAGCGTCAATGGCGAAATTGAGAAGCTGGTGAAGCAGGCGTGGGGACGCACGGTATGAGCAAGAGGCGCGACGCTCTCAAAGACTTTCTCTCTCCGATTCAGCCTTCAGCGGAACCGTCCCCGCGCGTAAAGCCGGCTGTCCAGTCTGGCGCCCTCAACTCAATGAATCAGGCTATAGCCAATCTTGCGACCGAAGCGGACCAGGCGGAGTCTCTGCGATTGCAGCTTGAAGCCGGCGAGACGATTGTTGAGCTTGAACCGAAGATTATTCATGGATCGTTCGTGAAAGATCGACTTGATGCCTTTACCGATCCGAAGTTCATCGAACTGCGCGAAGGGCTTAAGACCTCCGAACAGATCATCCCGGTCCTGGTGCGCCCCCATCCCGAAATGAAGGGGGAGTACCAGCTCGCCTTTGGGCATCGGCGCGTTGAAGCGCTTCGGCAGCTCGGCCGTCGGGTCAAGGCTATCGTACGAAATCTTTCCGACGAAGACCTGATCCGCGCACAGGGTAAGGAGAACACCGACAGAGCGGATCTTTCCTTCATCGAAAAGGCATTGTTCGCATTGCGCCTCGATCAGCAAGGGGTACGTCGGCAAGTCATAATGGACGCTCTGACCATTACGTCCAAAGGGGTTCTGTCCGGCATGATCTCACTTGCCAGCTCCCTATCGACGGAATTGATCGAAGCGATTGGTTCTGCACCGTCGATCGGCCGACCGCGCTGGGAGACGTTGGCGCAGCTGCTTGCCGATCCTGGTCACGAGGCGAATTGGCGCGAGCTTATCAGCAAGGAACACTTCCACGCTCTTTCCAGCGATGCTCGCTTCGAAAGCGCGCTGAAGACCGTTGCCGTGCGCAAAGAGAAGGCGTCCGAAGAACAGATTATCAAGACGGGTGAGGGGCGCAAAATTGCGACCGCGCAAAGCAGCAAACGTGCCGTGAAGCTGACGATCCCGACGAAGCATACTGGGGATTTCGCGCAATTCCTGCTGCGGAAATTGCCGGATATCTACGAAGAATTTGCCGCGTCCGAGGCAAATGCAACGAGTGAGAACAAGTAGGAGCATATCGCAAAAGAAAAAGGCCCCCAATCGGTAAACCGTGGAAGCCTCTCTCGTATTCTGTGACAAGGTCGAGAATCGCATTTCCACGAATCACAGTCAAGAGTCTTTGGCACCGTTTTGGTGAGTGGATTTCTTTTGCCTTTCGAGAGGTGAAGGAAAATGCAGATTGGACGTGTGACAACGCCCCATGGGCGACCGATGACGCTTGCCTTGGTGAGAGGTCAGCTCGAGACCGCCGACCGCGACGCGGGCAAGGCGGTCAACAAATGGAAAGTCTTCAACGACGTCGGCGAGGCGAAAGACCTGTTCGGCCTCCAGGATCGTTCGATAACGGTGCTGCAGGCGCTGCTGAGCTTCTATCCGAACGATGAACTCTCGGATGAGAGCGGTGGCTTGGTCGTTTTCCCGTCGAACAATCAGCTGTCGCTGCGCGCGCACGGCATCGCCGGCACGACCTTGCGCCGGCATCTTTCCGCGCTGGTCGACGCCGGTCTGATCGAGCGCCGCGATAGCCCGAACGGAAAGCGCTATGCGCATCGGGGCAGGGGAGGGGACATTGAGGCCGCTTTCGGCTTCAGCCTCGCGCCTCTGCTCGCCCGTGCGAGCGAGATGGCCAGTCTGGCGCAGCAGGTCGCTGCCGAGCGTCTCCAGTTCAAGCGCGCGAAAGAGGCGTTGTCGCTCTGCCGTCGCGACGTTCGCAAGCTGATCTCGGCCGCCATGGAGGAGGGCGCGGATGGCGATTGGGAGGCAATCGAGGCGATGTACATCGCGCTCCTGGCCCGTTTGCCGCGCTCTCCCCGCCGCGAAGATGTCGACGCGGTGCTTGAAGAAATGGAGCTTTTGCGCGAGGAAATCATCAACCGTCTAGAAATTCAGGTAAAAGCAGAAAAAACGGACGTCAATGACAGCCATGACGGTCGTCACATACAGAATTCAAAACCCGAATCCTTCCATGAACTTGAACCTCGCTCCGAAAAAGAGCAGGGCGAGAAGCCGAGCCAGAAACCGAACCGGATTGCCGAGCCGCTGAAGGCTTACCCGTTACCACTGGTGCTGAGAGCCTGCCCGCAGATTGTCGATTACGCGGCCGGCGGCCGGATCGAGAGTTGGCGCGAGCTGATGACGGCCGCCGTAACCGTCCGATCGGCGCTCGGGGTCAGCCCCTCGGCCTATCAGGAGGCTTGCGAGGTGATGGGGCCGGAACATGCCGCGATTGCGGTCGCCTGCATCCTGGAGCGGGCCGAGCACATCACCTCGCCCGGCGGCTATCTGCGCGACCTGACGCGCAAAGCGGCGCGCGGAGAGTTCGGCCTCGGGCCGATGCTGATGGCGGCGCTCAGGGCGAACGGGGAGGCCGCGAAGCGAAGTGCGTGATGACCTCTCCCTTTTGCCGCTCAGGAAATATCAGGAATCCGCTCGGCGATCTTTTCGAGATAGTCGTCGATCGCCTCCTCGATGTAGGAGTTGAACTTCCGCCGCTCGATCGCGGCAAGGATCTTCAGCTTCTTGTGGACCTCGGCGCGGATGTGGATGCCGGTCGTGACTTTTTCGGTGTCGCGGAAGCGTTTGCCGGCGACGGGGTCGAGGCTTTCGCCCTTGGCCATCATCTCGCGGAGCTGACCGCGCGCCAACGGCGGCTTCGCTGATGGTGCCGGCGCCTGGTCTTCGTCAGCGGGTTTTGAAGCAGGCCCTGCCTTCTCGCGAACCGCGGGGCGGTCGCGGCCTGTCGAGATCAATCCGAGGACGAGGTTCTTGCTGTCTGCGCCGTCGCTCATTGCTTCGCCTCGCTGGCCTTCGACCGGTAGAGGGCAAGCAGCTCGCCAAGCAGCGTTTCCATTTCCGCGATCGCCTTCGGATCAGGCTTCGCTGATGTCTGGAGCGTGCCGGCGGCGCCAATCGATTGATAGGACGCGCGGCGGGCAATCGGCTGGGAGGCGAGCGCGACACCGCTCTCGCGCAAAATTTCTCGGAGCGGCTCATGCGCCTTGGCGCGGCCGGTCACCAGATCATGCTGGTTGATGACGATCATCGTCGGCAGCTTGCGCTTCTGATCCTCTTCGACCACGGGGATATGGTTGAGCGCGAGCTGCATGCCGGCAACGACGTCGTCCTGGGTCGTCTGCAGCGGGATCAGGACGATGTCGGCACAATAGAGGCCGGCGAACAGGTTTTCGTTGGTCGTGCCCTCGACATCGACGAAGACAATTTTGCCCTCCTGCTGATGTTGGAGAGCGAGCTTGTAGATCTGGTTGGGGTCGAGGCAGCTTTCGGCCTCCAGCCGGTCGGGCCAGACGTCCATCTGTTTCGACATCGTGACCCAGCGCATCGTGTTGGCGCGGCTGTCGGCATCGATCAGGAAGACGTCGTTACCGGCATGGGCGGCCGTGCCGGAGAGCGCGCGGACGAGGGTGGTCTTGCCGGTTCCGCCCTTCGGGTTGGCGATGGTGACGATCATGATGGCTCCTTCATTCTGCGAATAAACTATAGTTATTTCCTCATCTCTCTTTCCGCAATGCGTTCGTTGCCCATTGTTCGTTCACCGTTGATGATTGACGATTGACGATTGACCGCCGACAACAGGTAATGACCAACGGGCAATTGCCAGTTGCCCGTTGACAATGAGCAACCGCAGCGGGGTTAACTGTCAGTGGTTAATGGGTAATTGGCAATTGCCAGTGATATCGCTGGCAATGATCGCGCGAACAATGGACAATTGTTAACGGGACCGAGTGGCGCTGGAGATGAGTTATTGCTGTGGGAGCTTGGGCGAGGGTACCTGTTTTGCAATGATGAGTTTTGGATAAAATATAGTTTAGTTTTAGGTGGCAGGATAGGCAAGTTTGTGGTACAAACTCGACGTCGCCCCGCCCCCTAGCAGGGCTCAGGTTCGCGCCGGTGGCGCTCTGGGGTCGCCTCCGGCAACCCGGCAAGCGGAAGGAAAGCGATGCGCAGTGAAGTGGTCAGGGTCCGTCTAAGGCCGGAGGAGCGGCAAGCTCTGGCGGATCTTTGCGGCGACGATCGCACCGCCAGCGACGTGATCCGGCTGCTGTTTCGCGACCAGGCCGGTCTGCCGCTCCCGGTCGGGCCGGCCGAAGCTCTGGCCTTGCGCGGCACCAATGAGGAACTTCGGCGCATCGGCATCAATCTCAATCAGGCCGTCCGCGCCATGAATGAAGGGCGCGTCGGCTACGAACCGCATCTCGACGCTGCGCTGCGCCGCCTTCTCGAAGGTGTCTTCCGGCTGCGGGCGGACGTCGATCTGATGCTGCGGATCAGCCGGCAGGAGCGCAGGAGGGGCAGCCATGGCCTATGACTGGTCCAGCCTGCTCGGGGATATCGAGAGCTTTACCGTGCGGCGGGGAAAATCCCTTCTCGACGAGGAAGACGAGCGGCGCCGCCGAGCAGGGGCTATGCGGATTGCCATTGCGGCTGAGCCGTCGCAGCAGCGGTCCATGCCTTCCGGTATCGTCAGGAAGAGCCGAATGACGGCTGTCTCCGCCCATGAGACGACCATCAACACCATCCTGCAGCCGGCGCAGGCCGCGCCGCGCGAAATCATCGCCTTGGTCGGGACGCTTGGTGCGGGCGCGAAGCCGGAGATGGATGACGAGCTCCGAAGGTCGGGTGGCGGGGGAGGGGGAACGACCAAAGGGGCTGGTATCACCCCATCGCATGCTGATCGGCCGTCCGCCGCGAAACTGGCCTCGGCCGAGAGCACAACCCGGGCGGCGATCGCAGCCGGCGCGCAGCCCGTGGTGATCAAGGTGACGTCGACGGTATCAAGCAGGGCGTCGGCCGCCGGCCTGATGACCTATCTGGGAACCCGCGAAATCGAAAAGGAAAACGGTGAGAAGGGCAAGGCGGAAATCCCGATCTTCGACCAGGACGGAGTCGTAATTGCCAGCCGCGAGGAACGAGCCGCAGCCCTTCAGGGCTGGCTATCGGAGTTTCGCGAACCCTATGCCCTGGACGCCGTCGCCACTCTGTCGATCAAATTGGCGGGTGCGGTCAGTGACGAGGAACTGCACGATGCGTTGAATGCGGCCTTCGGCGCCAAGCCCTTCCTCTATTCTCGCCATCAGGACGGAAGGGTCTCCGTCTATGCCGTGACAAGCTTGCCTGCGAAGAAAATCGCAGGCGCGCTCAGGGCGCGCGAAAACAATGAAGGGCCGGCGCGCACGCTCGATAAAGCCGAGGCGGAAATCGCAGGCAGGATGTCGGACGCCGGTGTCCTGGCCGAGGTGCGGATTGTCGGCGCCGCGGTTTCCGATAAATCGGGCCGGTATTTTCTGGAGAAGTTTCTCCGAACTGAGAAGTACGTCGTCACCAGCGCCGGCGAGGCCGTCAAGCGTGGCGCA
Organism: Shinella sp. PSBB067; assembly: GCF_016839145.1. Lineage (NCBI taxonomy): Bacteria > Pseudomonadati > Pseudomonadota > Alphaproteobacteria > Hyphomicrobiales > Rhizobiaceae > Shinella > Shinella sp. PSBB067. The sequence goes on from NZ_CP069305.1 coordinate 36,934, forward strand.
GCGGTAAAGGATGTCGCCGATGGGATCTGGCGCGGATGGTCGGCCGATATCCGCACGGTCGAACCGCGCAACGCCTTCCATGTGATCTTCTCCGCCCGAGCCGGCACGGGTGCGGAAGCGATGAAGCGCGCCGTTCGTGATTTCCTCAGCGAAGAGGTTGCAGGCCATCGCTGGATCACCGCCCACCACCCCGATACCGGGCATGTGCATGTCCACACGATGATCTCGGCGCGAGACGATGTCGGCAAGGCATTGCGGCTCACCAAGCCGGAGCTCTACGCATGGCGGGAGCGGTTCGCGGCGAAGGCGCGCGAGCACGGCATCGCCATGGTCGCCACACGCCGCGCCGATGTTGCGGCGACGCGGCCTTATAGCCAGGCACAGGCCGGTGCCTATGAGCGCGGCCGCGCCGATCCACGTTATCTGAAGTCCGCTGCGGTCAATCAGCGTGTCGAGCGCAAGCGGGCAGGCGCTGCCGATCGTGCGACGCTCGCCAACGGCAACCTTGCGCTCGCCCCGAAATGGCAGGCGACGGCCATCGCGCTGAAGCAGGCCGGGGCGAAGCCATCGGTCATCGCGGCAGCCGACAGGTTCGCGGCCGCGGCGACCACTCATGCACCGCAAGCTGCTTCGCGTGCCAGCGGCTTCGTTTTGCTCCGGCTGGAAGTCGAACGGGCCATGCAACGCGAGACGGTGGCTGTTCTTGTCGAGGGGGCTTTCGGCGTCGACGCCAAGTTGATCTTCATCGCGGGGAAATCCGTCCAGGTGCTGGCGCCAACGACTGCGAGCGTCAGCAAGATCGAGCGCGAGTTGGCCAAGCAGAACGACGAGTTTGGTCCCGGCTCCGAGACACGGTCCGTTGCCAGAGATTTTCAGACGCGGTTGCTGGCGCATGGATTGCGCGCCGCCGTCGTCGTTGAGGCGGCCGGCTCCGTGAAGCACAGTGCGCCGTCGCCTTGGCTGCAGCGGAAATTCGATACCTTTGCCGAGCGGTCCGCTGCGCCGCCGGACGAGCCACTGTCGGAATTCAGAACCCTGATCGCATCCATTCAACAGCAAAAGGAAAATGCCATGCCCCTATCGCTCGAACAGTTCGACGAGCGCGTTGCGCGCGCCAACAAGTCGATGGATCGCCTCGAAGGCATGGTCGACAGTGGCGCCGAGCGCCAGGCGGTTGAGGAAATGCGCAAGGAAATCGCCGCTCTTTTCGAAGAGCAGCGCCGGGACATCCAAATGCAGCAGATGCCGTCGACCATGCAGGCCGGCGGGGGAGGGGGCACGCCGACGGCGGCTCGCGTCGATGACAGCCAGACCCTCGATCGTCCGACGCCCACGAATGTCGATCCTGCCATTGCCGCTCAGCAGCAGGCGATCGCCGTCGGACGTGCCGCCCGAGCCGCGCGCGAGCAGGCCGGCGCTGCCAAAAACGCGCAGGACGAACAGCGCCAGCAGATCCTACGGCAAGCCGAACAGGAGCGCCAGCGCGGCAATGACCGGGATGGCGCTGAGCGATAGACCCCGCTTTACTCCTGCGTCAGGCCGTCGAAAACCTCCAGCAGGGCGTCGACGATGGCCTGGCCAAGAACATTGGCCGCGGCAGCGATCTGCTCGTCACCTTGGTCGCGCGCCGCAAGACAGAGGTTGCCGCCTTCCTCCGCAACGATCGCCTTTGCCCGCTCGATTGCCCACAAGGCATAGTCGCTGCGGTTCGAAATCGCCGTCGTTTCGGTCGGTTCGTCCATGACGTTCACTTTCGCTCTTGGCGGCACAACTCGTCGTCTGTTTTCCTGATGCTGAAACCCAGCCATATCGCTCGACGGGTATTGAGGGAACCATCTTCGGCTGTTTTAGCAGCTAGAAATCATTCGGCATTTCCGCTCGGAACGTTTGCACCGCGCCGTATGATCGCCTAAACTCACGGGTGAAGCAGTGACGCGCTGCTTTAGGGCGTGGAAACCCTTGTACACGGGTACGAGTGCCGACCTGTAACGGCACTATCTCCTTGACCTTATGGTCGGGGAGCCTGCGGCGTATGCAACAGGTTCTCCGAACTAAAGGCCGTGGGGATCGTGTGTACACGGTTTTCCAACTCCCCGATCACCAGGGGTCAAAGAGCAGAAGCGGGGGCGTACCGCGAGTTGCTCTTGGAGGAAACCGAGTGTCAGCATCACCCTCCTTCACGTTCTTCACCTATTCGCTCGTTTTCCCGCGCGAGGAACCGCGCTGGCGAGATGACGGTTGTCGAGACACGTTTTTTGCCACCATGGAAAATGTCCGCAAGGCCGTCGCAGCAGTGCGTGACGAAGTTTCTCACGAAAGAGATCAGGACGTGCCGTCGATGCATATTGAGCGCATCGAAACAGTCCCGCTAACGATGGACGCTGTCCTTGCGCTCCTGAACGAAGGTGTCGGAGCGATCGTCAAGCGCTACGACGTGATTGAAACAGTTGAGGGGGCGGGCGCACATGGCGAAAACACCTGATCCCATCGACGTCGAAGTGGGCGCAAAAATCAAGGCGAGACGTCGCCTTCTCGGCATGAGCCAGGATGGACTGGCAAACATTCTTGGCGTGACGTTTCAACAGGTTCAGAAGTACGAGAAAGGGACCAACCGCATCAGTTCAAGCCGATTGGCGGTCGTTGCGAACGCGTTCGGGGTGCCGCCGTCTTATTTCTTTCCAACGGAACCGGGGCGCATCGAGGTCATGATCCCATCAACTGGCTCGGAATTGGTGAGCTTTCTCGAAACCAACGAGGGACGGGATCTTAATGTCGCGTTCGCGCGGATCAGTTCGCCAAAAATGCGCAGGAAGATCGTTGGGCTCATCACGGCGCTCGCGGCGACATTTCATATCGGTGGAAGCGATCCCGGCACGTAGATCGCGCAAGCTGCTGGCTGGGGGCAATGGCCTTAGGCTCCAGACTCAATTGAGCCACCATGTGACGATTGCTGCGATGTGGCATGTGGCTGCGGGGTTCAGCATGAGCTTGTCGTATCGTGTGGCGATCAGCCGCCAGTCCTTGAGGCGGCAAAAGGCGCGTTGGATGATGTTGCGGCGGCGATATGCGGCCGGGTCGAAAGGCTTGATCCGCTTACGGGTCGGATTGTTGGGAATGACTGGTTCAGTGCGGCGTGCTTTGAGAAATTCGCGTAGAGCGTCGCTATCGTAAGCGGTGTCCGCAGCGAAAAAGCTGCTTGGCGGCAGTGGCTCAAGCAGCGGGATGGCGATGGGAGCGTCACCGCGTTGTCTAGGCGTTATCCTCAGTGCGATCGGACGGCCGCAACTATCGAAAACAGCATGGATTTTTGTCGATCTGCCGCTTCTTGAGCGACCGATTGCCTGAGCATCCCCCCTTTTCCGCCAGCAGCCGAACGGTGAGCCTTGGCGGTTGTGCTGTCGATCAGATGAATGTCTCGGTCGGTCTTTTGCACCAAGGCCTCAAACAGCCGTCGCCATATTCCTTTGGCAGACCAGCGGTGGAAGCGATTGTAGACGGTTGTCGAAGGGCCGTAGCAGGCTGGGCAGTCCTGCCATCGGTAGCCGGATCGCAGAACATGAATGATTCCACTAATGACCCGGCGATCGTCAGTTCGATGAGCGCCGGGCTGGTTGGTTGGAAGCAAAGGGGCAATAACCGCCCACTGCTGGTCATTAAGCCAAAACTCTCCCGCCATGATCCAAAACTCCCGCCAGGAAGAGAGTGAATCATGAAGAGGTATTTTGATCAACCGCTTGATTGAGTTTCGACCCTAGTGCGGCTTCGGAAAAGCATCCGTGGGACTGTGTGGGCGGTTCTTGGGTTTTGGGCCTGTGGAGGTGCCTCCACAATCCTGCGGCTTTTGGGAGGTTACCGCGAAACCGACCGTGGCCGCGCTGGTAGCGCCGCGTCATTTCGGCCGAGGCGTGGCCAAGTTGCTTCTGCACATGGCGCTCATCGACTTCCGCAGAGGAGGCGAGTCGATGGAACGACCCAATCGCCGTCGGAGCAGCGTAGTTCGGCCTAATGATCCGCTCGGTATTCTGCCAGAATATCGACGATCCGCTATGGTTGGCATACCTCGACCACTTTGTCGACGAAGTGGAAGAGATCTATAATGCTGCTGATGACACCATCAACGCAGTTGGCGAGGTCCAACATGAGCCTCTCGACTTATCTATAAAATTGTTGAGTTTCTAGGGTTGCGCTTTCCCGGAAGCCACCCTGGATTTGCCTCATCGCACATTTCCTAGTTCGCTTCATGTCGGTTCGAGCAGCATCCCAGCGAATGCAGCGGTAGTTTTGGCATATGCCTGCACAACGTTCTACGGTCGGAGCGGATCGCAAACAGCTTTGGGATGTATATGGTCGAGTGCGCTATCTGTGACCTGAAACATCTCGCCCAACCTGAAAAGAAAGCAACGCGGCGGTTCCCTATCAAGTCTATCGTAACGGGTGGTGGCTTGCAGTGCTCCGCATAGACGCGCGCCAACCAGGCGCTGACCATAAGCTGGATCTGGTGGAAAAGCATTTGCGGCAGTACGATGGCGCCGATCAACTGGCCGGCGAAGATGACACTCGCCATGGGAACCCCGCTGCCAAGGCTCTTCTTTGAACCTCAGAAGACGGCGGTGATGCGGTCTTTCCGGTCGGACCCGAGCAATTTGCCTCCGGAAGTCGAGGTGAATGCGATGAACGACTGCACCGTGCACGGCAGCACGCAGAGGAAGAGCAGCCGAGATAGATCGGGTGGATGGTCAATCAGGGCGAGAACAGGTCGAGCTCAAGGCCAATCAGGAGTGCGATCGCGAGGTTGGTGGCGATGCCGAACCAATCCACCGCATCGCCGGAAATCGGCAGCAGCGAGGCGAGCAGCATGGTGAATGGATCGGGCACGAGGCGTTTCGCGTGAGGCCGCGTCCTCTGGTTTGTCTTCGACGTCCGATCCTGTCGGAAACCGTGGCTATGACCTCGCGCAGCCCAGTACGCGAGATCTTGATTTGTGATTTTCCAGGGCCTCTTGTCGACTCGGCTGGTCCGGTCGCGTCAGACAGATTTTGCAGGCGAGCGAAGCGCCTGGTTCCGGATTGCTGAGACCGCGTTGGCATGGCCGTCGAAACCTTCGTACCTTGCGAGCCGTTCGGCATGGGCGGCGAATCCCTGATAGGCGCCTTCGGTCAGGGAAGCGATTGACGTACGCTTTAGAAAATCGAAGACCGCCAGAGGGGAGGTCGTTTTCGCGGCCCCACCCGTTGGGAGAACGTGACTCGGTCCCAGGACAAAGTTGGCGACGCTGATCGCCGAATGCGAACCGAGGAGAATCTCGCCCGCATGTTCGAAGCGGGTTAGGTATTGCCAGGCGTTGTCGGCGAGGACCGCGAGGTGTTCGGGAGCGTAGTCGTTGACGTAGGCGAAGGCTTCCTCGCGCGTGCCGGCGACGACGATACCACCCCGCTGGCCGGTCAACACCGTCCTGGAATATTGCGCGCGAACATCCCCCATCTGCGACCAGTAGCTGGGCACATGCGAAGCGACCGCGCGTGCGAACTCTTCGTTGTCGGTTACGAAGAACACGGAAGAGTCGGGTCCATGTTCGGATTCCACACACAGATCCAGTGCGACCAACTCAGGCGGAACGGTTCCATCCGAGAAGATGATCAGTTCGCTAGGCCCCGCCGGGCTTCCAGGATCGATGACCGATGACAGCTGCTTCTTTGCCGCGACAACCCACGGACTCCCGGGACCGACAACTTTGTCACATTTGGGAACCGTCTTCGTTCCGTAAGCAACGGCGGCAATGCCCTGTGCGCCGCCGCACTTGAATACGTCCGACACCCCGGCAATCTCGGCGGCGACCAGGGTGGCGGGATCGACAGTTCCATCCGGGCCGGGCGGGGTGATGACAATAACCTTTTTGACGCCAGCCACCTTCGCAGGAATCGCCGTCATCAGCACCGAGCTGGGGAAGGAGCCCTTGCCGCGAGGCACATAGCACGCGACGGAGTCGATAGCGTTCCAGCGGTCGCCGACGAGAACACCGGCATGCGTCTCATGCAGGGCCAACGTTTCCGGCATCTGCTTTTCGTGGAAAAGGCGGATGTTTCCTGCCGCAAATTTCAGCGTTTCGATCAATTCCTGATCGACGGACGCACGGGCGGCGGCGAATTCTTCAGGTGTCGCTCGAATCTGGTCCGCGGTGATCGGGGACTTGTCGAACTTGTTCGCAAAATCGGCAAGCGCCTTGTCGCCATCGCATCGAACGGCTTCGATGATCGGGATCACCTTGTCCATGAAGGTGCTCAGGTCGTTTTCCGTGCGCTGCAAGAGATTTTTGCGCTCGGTTTCGTTCAATTGATCAAGCTTGTGGATCGAAACAGGACTGTCGGACATAGCATTTCTCCTTAAAGGGCGCGGCTTGTGCGCACGGGAAAGCGTTGAGGGGAAAAAGGTGCGTCCTTTGGGCTTGTGGCTCGCCCGGACTGTAGGGAGTGTCGCACGAGCTCAGCGGTAGCCGGCGCGGCGCCCAGCCCCGTAAAGCCGTGGCCGAATGCGAAATGCACGTTTTCTACATTCGTCGCGCGTCCGATAACAGGAAGCTCGTCGGCGATAGCTGGCCGGCGACCCATCCAGACAGAGACCCCAGATTGCCGGATGTTTGCGGGAAGCCCCCCGAGGTATCCGCCGGCGAGATCGAGTAGAGCCTGCGCGCGCGACCAGTCGGGCGGACTTCCGGGTGTGGCGATCTCGACCTGGCCGGCCAGACGGGTGCCATCGACAATTGGGGTTGCGACCATCAATGCGTCATCGAACATAACGGGTCGCCTCAATCGTTGGCCGTCACGCAGGGTAACATGGTAGCCCCGCTCGCCGAGCAAGGGCGGGTCATCGCCGATCTCTTGTGCGAGAGGCCGCGAATGTGCGCCGCTGCAAATCACAGCCGCATCGAACGCAAACATCCCCTTCGACGTTTCGAATCCCGCAAGTCTTTGCCCACTGTGGATCAGTCTGGTAACATCGGCCTTGATGAAATTGGTGCCACGTCGACGGGCGTGGTCGGCAAGTCCTCTAACGTAACCTGCGGGGTCAATGCAGTGGCCGGCGTTTGTGACCAGCACAGCGCCGAAGCAAGCGCGCTCAATGCCCAGCTCTTCCGTGCGGAGCGTCCTGCCGTCAAGGAAGGTCCAATTCACGCCAAGGTCGCGCCGCAGGTTCCCCCAGCATAGATCCCGGCGAAAGGCACGCTCACTGCTGTAAGTATAGAGGAGGCCATCGCCTCTGATCAGATGTTGCAGGCCGGCCTCCTTTGCGAGAGCCTGGTGCCGTGCCATTGTATCGGAGAGCAGGCTTGAGAGCGCGGTCGCTTTATTACGAACCCGATTGTGCGTAAGCCCGGAGTTTACGAACCGGGCAAAATGGCCTGCATTGCGGATGGCAAAGCCAACGTTGCCGCTGAGGGGCGCTGACTTTCCGAAAAGAAAAGATGGCAGGCGCCATATCAGCGAGGGAACGGAAACGGGAATGATGGAGGCAGGGCAAAGCCAACCGCCGTTACCGGAGCTCGCAGCCTCACTGCTGCCAGGTTCTTCTCGGTCGATCAGCGTGACATCGTAACCGATTCGGTTAAGCTCGATGGCGGTGACTGTACCGATCACACCCGATCCAACGATTGCGACTGAGCCCTTCATCCATCACATCCCGATTGCCATGCCATCCTTGCGAGGGTCCGACCCTCCCGCAAGCGTGCCGCGATGCGGATCGATCAAGATGGCCTGCGCCCCGCCGATTGGGAGATGTGCGACCTGGACGCTGTGTCCTCTCCTCGTTAGACCCTCAACGATATGAGCGGGCATGGAACGTTCGACTTCGGCAAATCCCTTGAAGTGGAAGGTCCTCGGCAGGTCGATAGCTTCCTGTACGTCAAGACCGAAATCGACGATGTTGGTAATGAGCTGCGCATGACCGATCGCCTGATAGTCCCCGCCCATGACGCCGTAGACCAGGGAAGGCTTTCTGTTCTTCAGCGTCATACCGGGCATGATTGTGTGAAGCGGACGTTTTCCAGGGCCGAACTCATTCGGATGGCCTGGTATCAGGTTGAAACCGTTGCCGCGGTTCTGAAGCAGAACGCCGGACCTCGGCGCCACAACGCAACTGCCGAAATGGTGGTAGAGCGAATTGATCAGCGTCACCGCATTGCCGGAACCATCCACCACTGAGATGGTGGTGGTGTCGGATTTGCGCGTGACCGGCTCGCCGAATTCCCTGGTGGTTCTCTCCGGATCGATCATGGCCGCAAGGTCGGCAGCGTAGGCATCGTTCGTGAAGCGCCAGTGTTCGACATTGGTGTGATCAGGGTCACCGATCGAACGGTCACGTTCCCGGTAAGCCAGCCGCGCGGATTCGAGGAGCAGATGGAACCGTTCCGCGCTGAAGTAGTCGGTTTTTGGTAGGTGCTTGAGAATGTTCAGGAGAAGCAGGGCCGTCGCACCCTGATTGTTTGCCGGGAGCTGCAGAACCTGGAACCCCTTGTAGTCGACGCTCAACGGGTCGACATAAAAGGACGAAGTTCCGTCGAGGTCGCCGTGCGACAGGGACGAGCCGCCTTGCGCGAGCGTCGCCACGATGTCGTCCGCCACCCAGCCGCGGTAGAACCCGTCCCGGCCTTTCGCTGCGATCTCGCACAGTGTCGATGCAAGCTCGGGCTGCCGATGAATCTCGCCGGCGCGGAAGGCGCGCGCATCCGTCAAGAGCCGGGCGGCCGTTTCCGGCGTCGTAGTCAGTGCCGCTTCAAAGGCCTTCCAGTCGAGCGCCACGCGGTCGGCAACGACGTAGCCGCCGGTCGCCGCCTTGATGGCTGGTTGGAACAGCTTGTCCCAGTCAAGGCTGCCGTGATCGGCATGAAGACGCACCCAGGTGTCCACCGCCCCCGGGCAGGTGACGGAAAGCGCGCCGCGGAGCGGCATTCCCGTATAGCCCAGGGCGCGCAGGCCATCGGCCGTCATCGTGCCGGCGCTTTTTCCCGATCCGTTGAGGCCGAAGGTTTTTCCTTTGGCAGACACGTGGCCGAGGACGAAGCTGTCGCCTCCGACACCGCTTGCTTGGGGTTCCACCACCGCGAGAAGTGCAGCGGCGCAGATGGCGGCATCAACAGCATTCCCGCCCGACTGCAGGATCCCGAACGCGGCGGCAGAGGCTGCGGGATGCGCGGTGGCGACCATGCATTCCTGGCCGCGGACCACTGACCGCCCGGGAAAATGGAAATCTCTCATCGGTCGCGCATCTCCGAGCGAATGCTGCCGAGGACCTCGGCCTGAAGCTGCGCGAACTCCGGCAAGCGAGGGGTATCGGGCGTGCGCGGGCGCGGCAGCGAGACGTCGTAGATCTTCTTGAGGCGGCCGGGATTCGAAGCCATGACGAAGATCCTGTCGGAGAGGAAGACGGCTTCCTCTACGTCATGCGTGACGAAGATCACGGTCAGCTTTTCCCGTTCCCAGACGTCGGTGAGCAATTCCTGCATCTGCACCCGGGTCAGCGCGTCGAGGGCGCCGAAGGGCTCATCCATCAACAGAAGCTTCGGCTTGTAGGAAAGCGCACGCGCGATGGCGACGCGCTGTTTCATGCCGCCCGAGAGCTGTGCGGGAAAACGCTCGGCGAACGGTTCCAGGCCCACCAGCTTCAGGTGGCTCATGGCGATGTCGCCGATCTCGGATTTGGAATGCCCCGTCGCTTCCAGTGCGAACTCGACATTCTTGCGGGCCGTCAGCCAAGGCAGAAGCGTGTAACTCTGGAAGACGACGCCGCGGTCCGCGCCGGGTCCGAGGATGTCGTTTCCATCGACCTTGAGGTCGCCATTGTCATGGGATTGCAATCCGGCAATGATCGACAGCAGCGTGCTCTTGCCGCAGCCGGAGGCGCCGACCAGCGAAACGAACTCGTTTTCGCGGATCGTCAGCGAGATGTTGTCAAGGACGGTGATACGGTCCTTGTTAGAGCGCCCGGCCGGAAAGGTCTTCGTCAGGTCGCGGATGAGAAGCTTTTCCATCAGTGTTTTGCCTCGTAGCGGAACATGCGCTTGCCCGCGAACTTCATGATCTGGTCGCTGATAAGCCCGAGAACGCCGAGCACGACGATGTAGCCGATGGCGGTATCGGTCTGGAAATATCGCTGAGCGACGGTGATGCGATAGCCAAGGCCGCTGCTGGCAGCGACAAGCTCGGCCAGTACCACCCATGTCCAGGCCCAACCGAGCGAAATGCGCAGCGTGTCCCAGATCTGCGGCGCGGCCGAAGGCAGGATGATCTTCGTTACGATCTTCGTATCGCTCAGACCCACCGTCCGGCCGAAGCCGATAAAATCGGGCGGGACGCGTTTGATATTGTCCATGAACATCAAGGCCTGCTGGAAGAACGTGCCGATCCAGATCACCAGGAACTTCTGGGTGTCGGTCGTACCTGTCCACAGGATCGTCAGGGGCACGAATGCGACGACCGGCATGTAGCGGATGAAGTCGAGGAACGGCTCAATGGCCGCATCCCAAAACCTGTAGTTTCCGATTAGCACGCCGACGGCGAGCGCCGTCACCGATGCGGCGATGAAGCCGATACCGATACGATAGACGCTTGCGGCAATGTCTGAAAAAAGCGTGCCGTCTGCGCCAAGCGCCCATAGTCGCGCGACGATCGCCACGGGAGAGGGAAGGAAGATCGGCCGGACGAGGCCGGATTGTACGATCAGCGCCCAGACCGCGAAAAAGAGTGCGAACGAGCAGATCGAAATGATCAGGTAGGTTGATGGTGAGATCTCAGCTTGCATGCTGAGGATGGATTTTTTTCGGGGCTTGGCCATAGGACTGCCTTGCGCGTTCGATTGGAGGATCACAGGCGCAATGACGCGCCTGCATAGATTTGTACGTACATGTCTGGCCACGGCGGACCTCGCCGCGGCGATCGTTCACTCCATCGTCCGGCAACTGACAAGGGCGCAGGTATCGCCGGGATATGTGAACACGCTTCGGCTGACCGCCAGTTCGCCGACCCAGGTTCGACGCGTCAGGATTATGACGCTTCGGGGCTCGGGAAACTCCAGGAACTCGCAGACTTGGTCGTCGGCCATCGATGCACAGACCGAATGTTCCATCTTCGTCGCATCTGCAATCGAGCGCAGATAACGTGTCGATGGAACGGTCAGGAAGTTGTGCCCGAGATAGCCGGGAGCGAAGCTCGGCCGGATCAGTCTGTTCTCCACCTGTACAGGCACTTCGTCCTCGTAGTTCACGATAATCGAATGGAACAGGCGAGAACCACGCGGCATATCGAAATATGCCGCTTGTTCCGCCGTAGCATTGGTGGTTTCGAGGATCTTGATTTTCTGCGAGTGGACGTTGCCACGCGCCTTGATGTCGTCGGCAATGTCTTTCAGTTCCATCAGTTCCGTCCGCGCCGGAGGCGCCGAGACAAAGCTTCCGATTCCCTGGACGCGATCGACCACACCTGCTTCGGAAAGCTCTCGCATCGCCCGGTGGACCGTCATGCGCGACACGCCGAGGCGTTCGACTAGCTCGCTTTCGGAGGGAACCCTCATGCCATGTTTGAGCTGGCCACGCTTTACCTGGTCAAGGATGTGATCCTTGATCTTCTGGTAGAGCGGAAGTGGAACATTACGATCGAGTACGTGACGCATTTTGCTGCCCCGGTTGGCCCTGCGTTCGCCGCAGGGCCGTCCATCAGAGATCACAGGGACATAAGAGCGGTCGTGTCGATGACATCCTTGGCCTCGAACGTCTTCTTGATCAGGCCAAGTTCCAAGGCGGCGGCGTTCACCGCCGGGAAGGTCTTCGTCGCGTATTCGCCGGTCAGCAGAGCCTTGTTTTCTTCGAGGGAATAATAGTGAACGCCCTCGAAGGTCGTGCCCAGCTCGCTCGGATCGGAACCGACGCCCTTGGCGATAATCGCCTGGCATTCCTGAGGGTTTTTGTTGTAAAGCTCGACGGCGTCGCCCCAGCTCTTGACCATCGCGCGCACCTGGCCGGGCCGTTCCTTCAGGGTCCGCGTCGTTACGACGAAGCAATCGCTGATCAGGCCGGGATTTTCAGCGGCGGTATAGAGGAGTTTGAGGTTGGGATCGGCCTTGAGGGCGGTCGAGATATAGGGCTCATAGGTGACCATCGCGTCCGTCGAGCCGGAGAGTACGGCGGCCGCGGCCTGCGATGCCGGCGTATTGGTCCAGTTGAGATCGCTCAGCTTCAAGCCCGCCTTTTTGAGGGCGTCGGCGATGAGCAGGTGGCTGGTCGTGCCATCTTCAAAAGCGATGGATTTTCCCTTGAGGTCGGCGACCGAGTTGATGCTCTTCGGGCTGACGATCGCATCGGCCGTCGTGCTGTAGTCCTCGATCAGAGCAATATGGTAGTCGGGCGATTCCTGGAGATGCTGCAGCACGTTGTGCGTGGCGCTGTTTGTGCCCTGGATCTCGCCGCTGGCGAGAATTGCCAGATTGGCGGCGTCTTCCGTGTAGGGGATGAATTCGACCCCTTCGAGCCCGTTGGCCGCGAAGATTCCCTTGTCCTGGGCCACATACCACATGCCATAGCCGATCCACGGCTGGATGGACATCTTGAAGATGCCGGGCTCGACCGCCGGAGCGGCGTTTGACTTGGAGGTGATGAGGTAGGGCGTTGCGAGCGCCCCGCCCATCAGTGCAAGCATGCTGCGTCGAGAAATGTTGATCATGTCGTTCCCTTTCTATTGTTGCGATTTGAGGAGGTTTCCACCCCGACAGGTTATCGGCCGAACCCTTCTGCGAGGTTCTTCATGATTTGTCCGACGTTGTTGCTTTCGCCCTCCTTGGGCAAAGCGCCAATCCACGCCACGGACCCCGTACAAAAGACCTGCCCGCCGCCGGCGTGGCTATAGATTGTCATATCCGCGCGGCGCAGCGTCTCTCTTTCGACATTGCCGTCGGCAAGCCAGACATCTGGACGGACCTGGAAGCTGTCGTCGAAGCCGTCCGCGGTGGCGAGCCGCACCAGATTCTTCGGTGTTTCCTGCGAGCGGACGACAGCGTCGATCTCGTAGCCGGCCGCGCCGCCAAGGACCGTTCCGCTGTCTCCGATCGGAGCGGCGGAAATGCCGTCGAAGAGCCAGCCATATTCCGGCGCAAAGCTGCCTTCGAGCCTCTGGTAAGGTCGGGCCGGACCGAAGCTCATAATCAGGTAGGTGACGCCGAGATAGGATTGCGGATTCCTGAGGCCGCGGTCCTCCCAGTTGCCGCCTGGCTCACCAGTGATCGACATGTGCGCTTCTCCCGGACGGCCACTCCAGATGTCGCTCTTGATCCGACGCAACTCCATTGTCGCGCCCTGGTAGGCAACGACCCAGTAAAAGCCGTTTCCGCCGAGATAGGCTAGGTTGCCTCCCGCATCGAGATAGTGATCCAACGCCTTCATCATGTCCGAGGACCAGTATTCCGGGTGGCTTCCCGTCAGTAGGCCTTTGTAGCCGGAAACCGCCGCATATCCGTCGTCATGCAGGTCGCGATCCGTCAGAACTTCGATGTCTATGCCTTCGCGCGCATAGAACTTCAGGAGTTGAAGATCGACCGGCAGCAGATGCGGGCAATTGGAAAGCGGATAGTGGTAGTCGTCGCGCAATGTCGCGCGCGGACGGCGTGCAGATGTCAGACTAACGCCGCTGAGATCGCTGTGGACGTCGTAGAGACACAGGAAGCCGTTGTCGAGCGAGAAGAGATGGCCGCGATCCGATCCATGCCAGGGATAGCGGACCGGCGGAAGTCGTTCGTCAGCATAGGCAAGATAGGTTGAGGTCGGGACGAGGAACGCGATCGTTGCTTCGGGCCTCGTCGCCCGAACAAAGAATGGAAGGCGCTCGACGCCCTCTTTCGTGGTTACTTCCAAGGCGAAAACGCCGGCGCGCGCGTCTGCCGGGATTTCGATCATCAGGTCCGCAGACCAGTCGAAACCGCCGAAATCGTCGTCGTGCAGGTGAATGGCATCGAAATGCGAGGGTTCGAGCCGAGGATCATGTACTTCGGATGTGAACCGCGCTGATGCAACGCAGAATGTCGGCATGTTGTGGATTGTCAGCGCAACTTCGCCATCTTCGACCGCGCCAAGACGCTCTACGGGCCCACGGGTCGGGAAGTGCCAGGAATAGTGCCGGCCGGCGGTGTCGAGCGAAATCCTGCCGATGCGCCCGTTGAACGACTTTGTCTCCCCGCGTCCGTCCGACCCGATGCCGATATGGCCAGAAGGGAGGCCAGCGCCGGGGAAATCCGCACGCGCTATTTCGAGCTGCTGCGCCAGGTCCACGAGCGTTACGCCGACGCCGTCGGCCGAGCTGGAAATGGACAGCTCATACCAGCACTCGTTGGTGACATTGGTAAAGGCGTGAATTGTTTCCGCCGCCTTGACGTCCAGTCGCCCATCTTCGTCAATCGTGACACTGAAATTGCCGAGAATGCAGATGGTCTTGCGCGTTTCGTTCTGCGTCGGCCGAAATTCAAGGCGGAAAACATAGTCCGCTATTTCGGCTTCGGGTAGCACGGGCAGCTCAACCCACGAGCCAAGGGAGAAATCTCGAACCTTCGGCTTGCCCGAAAGGTTGTGGAGGTTCCAAGTCAACACTTCCTGCTCGTCCCTGTCTAGGGACACGATACGAAAAGACGCGTCGGGATCGACGCACGAGACATAGGCTTGGGTCGAGGCGCCGGCCTTGGCGCTCCAGGGTTCGATATAGCCAGCAACAGGCATTGCTGAATGGTTCAGCGGTTTTCGCATTGTGTCACCCTCTTTTACTGGCGCTTTTAGGCGCGCCTTCCGTGGGTTGTGCAGGCCTGTCTATACAATCTCGGATGCTTCGCTTACGCGATCAGCGCCATTTTCGGCTTTTCGTGCTGCCGAGCTTGCATCTATAACCCTTCCACCTGTAGTTTTTGACACTAAACCATCCTTTGGAGGGGCATATAACCCGATGGGGGTATAGTTGATGAGATTCTCCGTCCTCGACAACCTTGCGGCGGCTATTGAAGGGGTAGGCTCCGAACAATTCTATCCTTCGATGTGTGAGTACCTGCGAGGATGCCTGGAATTCGACAATGTGATTGTTGTCATTTTCGTGGGAACGAACGTTCCCCATATCGCCCACGCGCGGCACTATGGACCCGACGTGTTCAGGTTCGTCGATGAGCAGTATCTGTCGGGGGCTTACCTTCTGGACCCGGTCTACCATTTCCACCTAAGACGGGGTGACGCTGGGCTATACCGTCTTCTCGATGTCGCGCCGGACCAGTTCCGCAGCAGCCGCTACTATAAGTGGTACTATGGCAGGATCGGGATTTTTGATGAGATCTCCGTGATCCTGCCCGTTTCCCGTAACACGACCATCACGATCTCAATGGGTAAGGATTCCTCCTCCGAAAGCACATTTTCGCAAAAGGCCGAAGAGGGCCTTCGAAAACACAAGTCGGTCATTATGGCGGTCCTCAAGGCACACTGGAACGCTCTCGACGCGCCCCATCTTACCATTCCTCGTGCGACGTCCTTGGCCGACAGTCTGCGCGAGGAACTAAAGGGCAATCATGGCATCTCGATCAGCACCCGACAGGCTGAAGTCGCGCTCCTGATCTTGCAAGGTCATTCATCGCCCTCCATCGGGTCTCAGCTCGGGGTGAGTACTGAAACGGTCAAAGTGTTTAGAAAACAGCTCTATCGCCGGTGTGACATATCTTCTCAAGCCGAACTCTTTGGCCTCTTCATGCCGATGTTGGGAAGAGCAAACATTGCGAAATAGCAACAACAACGCTTTCGATTCCTGTTGTAGGGCCACAGCTGGGGTTAGCAGGTGCTCCCGCAGCCTCCCACAACGAGGCTGAATATTGCCGACTGGCTTTAACCTATCCTGGGTGATAGGATATGTTCGTCACGACTCCTCTGCCTTCGCATACTCGGTACGATTTAAGTGACTATTCGTTGAACACAGTAGGCGAAAGACGATGACTGCTCTCCGGCTCTTAATCGCGTTCTCCGTGTCATTTTGTTGGGTATTGCCACACATAGCTATCAGCCGCGACCGAATTTCTTCTGTTCAAGTTTGGGTCACGAGCGATGAGTGGGAGGCTAAGCAGTTTGACCCCAATGAAGCTGATCTTGTGGGACCCAGCCGCGACGGTATCGGCCTTAAGGTCAAAGGCGCTCATCCGAAAAATGCGGCCGAGCATGTCCACGACACTCCCAGTGCAGTGGTAGCGGTTGATGTGAAGTTTCTCCGTTCAACCACGCCACGCGTTGTTGATTCTCGACGCCCTTCCGAGACCGAACGTAAGTACGAGTTTCTGCGCCCGCCATGTTTTTGAGCGGAACAAAATCACGATAGCTAGTGCTTGCCGTGAAGTTGAAGCTTGCGAATGGCGGCCTGTTTCGCGGGCCTGTTTCCATAGATAGCGCAACTTTCGAAGCGCGTGCCTCAGCGTGGACTGCATCCGCGTTCAGCCAATTCCTGCGTCAGGATCGAAACCTTGCGCATCGAGATTTGGCACATGTGGAATACAGGTTCTAGAGGTCCCCGGGCGTCAATAGTGCCGAACAATAAGCTGTCACGATCGCATGTATTTTGCGATGCTTCGGTAAAAGCGCAGTCAAAGCTTCAATGTGGAATAGGCAGTACTACAGTAAGCCCGCTTAAATTTTGCCAAATGGCGACAAATACAGAGATGTAGTATGAATTTGAATGCTGGTGAGATGGAATTTGCGAGGATAATTCTCGGAAACTCCGATGTAGGGGCGATTCCTATAAATACAATAAAGCGCATAGCCGTAAGTGTTAGCATAAAC
Organism: Shinella sp. PSBB067; assembly: GCF_016839145.1. NCBI lineage: Bacteria > Pseudomonadati > Pseudomonadota > Alphaproteobacteria > Hyphomicrobiales > Rhizobiaceae > Shinella > Shinella sp. PSBB067. The sequence goes on from NZ_CP069305.1 coordinate 53,756, forward strand.
GAATATCCAGTTTTGGTGATATGGACAAGCACTATAAGTGACAATAAATTTAGATGCGGGGTTCTTTGTAATGATGAACTAGAAATTTCATTCTTGGAGTGCAGATCGTCATATCTTCAAAATAGCGGATTTTGTTACGCATCTACGAAAATAATCATCCCAGAGAAAATACACCTATGGGCCAGAAGTTTTTTCCCTACTGCGTATCGATCTATTATTTTGATTGTTAACGGGAGAATGTCCCCGCGGCAATCATTGAGGTTGCTACGAAACGCAACAAAGTGCCTGCATCCAGGGGGAAGCATATTGCATGTATCTAAGGGGCTTTGGTGTCCAATAACTGAAAAGCTCAGGAGTCGCATGCAGTTGACGTCTGATAGGCTTCATGTTGATTTTTCGCAGATTGTGCCGATATCTCTTTATAAGCTAAGTAAATTAAGGAGGTAGTTTCTTAATTGCTGTACGAAGTAATTATATTTTAGTGTTTATTTATTTTATTTAAATATTAACTCGTACCTTATTGAGGTGTATTGGAAAGAAATCATCATGTTGATTTGAAGGCGGCTCCGCTTGAGCCCGGCAGGTCGACGACAGACATCTCGCACTCTTGAGCGCCGTGTGGCCTGATCAATGAACTAACCTGGCCAGCTGCCTCCCAACCTTGATCGAGGAAAATGAAATGACGACGGTGAAGTTGGTTGAAAATGTGGCGCCGGGGCCTGGGGATGCGAGCTTCTTGAACCTCATGACCCCCGAGCGATGGATCGAGATCGGCCGTATCTTGCTGACAGGTGCGGTAGCCCTTCTATACTGGCAGCAGCTCGTGCCGCTCTACCTGTTGTGGGCTGCAGTGGCGCTTGGACTTTATCCGCTCGTCAAGACCGGCCTCATTGACCTGTTCACCGAACGCAAGATCGGCACGGAGATCTTCGTGACGATCGCTACCTTGGTTGCGGTTTTCGGAGGCGAGACGGTGGCCGGCGCGGTGCTGATGGTCATAATCCTGATCGCGGAGTTCATTGCCGAGCTGAACACGGACCGGGCGCGCGCCTCGATCAAGTCGCTCATCGGTTCCGTTCCCCAGACGGCGCTGGTGCGCGAAGGCAGCGCCGAGCGTATCGTGCCCATCGGGGCCGTGAAACCCGGCCAGGTCGTGCTTGTGCGCACCGGCGAGAAGATCCCTGTCGACGGCGTGGTCGTCTCCGGCAGCGCAGCGGTCAACCAAGCGCCGATCACCGGCGAAAGCGTGCCCCAAGACAAGACCGAGGGCGCACAGGTTTTCGCCGGGACCATCGTGGAGGCCGGTGCGATCGACGTGCGCACCGACAAGGTCGGCGGCGAAACGATCTTCTCGCGCATCATAGCGCTGGTCGAGGATGCCGAATCCGAGCGGGCGCCGGTGCAGAAGCTCGCCGATCGCGTCGCGAGCTGGCTCATCCCGGTCGTGCTGGTCTTTCTCATCGGCGTGTTCCTGATCACACGGGACGTGTCCAAGGTGGTGACGCTGCTGATCTTCACTTCGCCGGCCGAACTCGGCCTCGCCACCCCCCTCGTGATGATCGCGGCCATCGCGCGCGCGGCGCGCACCGGCATCTTGATCAAAGGCGGTCTCTATCTCGAACTGCTGGCCAAGGCCGATGCCGTGGTCTTCGATAAGACCGGAACGCTGACGGCCAACAAGCCCGAGGTCGTCCGTGTCGAGTCGTTCGATCCGGTGGTCGGGGAGGAAGAGCTTCTGCGTCTCGCCGCCAGCGCCGACCGGCGTTCGGCCCATCCGCTCGCCAAGGCTGTCGTGCAAGGCGCGGCCAGTCGCGGCATCAATGTGCCGGAGCCGGCGAGTTTTGAGCAATTGCAGGCGCGCGGCGTCAAGGCGACGGTGGAGGGGCGGGCGGTGCTGGTCGGCAATCCCGCGCTGCTGACCGAAGCGGGCGTCGCGGTCGATCGGAGGCCGGAGGATGTCGGCCGTACGCCGGTGCATGTCGCCATCGACGGCACGCTGGCAGGCATCATCTATATCTCCGACACGCTTCGGCCGGGTGCGCGCGAGGCGATCACCGCGCTCAAGGAAAGCGGCGTCAAACGCATCGTCATGCTGACCGGAGACAATGCCGCAACCGCCAAGGCGATCGCCGCGGACCTCGGCGTGGACGAGATCAAGGCGGACCTGATGCCGGAGGACAAGGTCGCGGCTATTGCGGAACTGCAGAAGAAGGGCCTCAAGGTCGCCATGGTCGGCGACGGCGTCAATGATGCGCCGGCGCTGGCGCGTGCCGAAGTCGGCATCGCCATGGGCGGCGGGGGAACGCAGGCCGCGCTCGAAGCCGCCGACATCGCACTGATGACGGACGACCTCGGCAAGATCGTCGCGGCACGCAACATTGCCCGCCGCTCTTACCGCACGATCCAGGAGAACCTCTGGGTCGGCGTCGGCGTGGTGCATGTGCTCGGCATTACCGCGGCGCTGATGGGCTGGATCGGCCCGATCCAGGCCGCGTTCATTCATCTTGGACCGGACGTGCTGGTATTCTTGAACTCGGTAAAGCTGCTGCGTGTCCGCATCCATGGCGTATAGCCTATAGTGCCGTGCAGGCCGGGTTTCGCTTCGAAATCCGGCCGGAGGGGCAACATGCCCAGCCTCAGAAGTTTTGCACCAGGAAGTCCGACGGCTCGTATATGCCGCTAAAGTATTGCGAACCCCAGGCGTTCTGGGCGACGGTGCGAGGGAAGGGGTCGTTTGGCGGGGCCCAGGTGGGTGAGCCGAGAAGCAAGGGCAGGACGCGCGCCATGATCGTGCCCGTCACCGGCACGGCGTTCCAGCCGGATGTCCGGAAGCCGTACGTTTCGGGAAGCGGCTTGGGTTCGTCGAGGATGGTGAGAAAGAGGTATCGCGGCTTGTTGGCCGGTGCGACGCCCATGAAGGCGGTGAGCACGCGGTCGCTGGAATAGGCGCCGTTCACCACCTTTTCCGATGTGCCCGTCTTGCCGCCAATGAAATAACCGGGCACGTCGGCTTTCTTGGCAGATCCCACTTCGGCGTTCAGCCGCATCAGGAAACGGAGTGCCTCTCCGGTCTGAGGGGTGACGACCTTGCGGCGAATGATGCGCGGGTCGAGCGCCGCGCCCTTCATAAGGGTTGGGCGAATGAGGTCGCCACCATTCACCAGCGCCGCAATGCCCATGGCGGCTTGGAGCGGGGTGACGGCGATGCCGTGCCCGAAGGCGGCGGTGGCCGTTGTGATTTCTCCCCAGCGGGCGGGCAGGATGGGCTGCGCGTTTTCCGGCAATTCGGTGGTCAGGCGCTCGAACTGGCCGAGGGACTTAAGAAACGCCTGGTGGCGTTGTGTGCCGACGGCGAGCGCCATGCGGCCCATCGCGATGTTCGAGGAGTGGATGAAGGATTCGGGCAAGTTCAGCGGGCGGTTCTGCCCGCGATAGTCGCGGATTGCCATCCGACCGAAGCGGAGCGGCTGGCTGGCGTCGAGCACCGAAGAAAGGTTGAAGACGCCGGAATCGAGCGCCATGGCCGTCGTCATCGCCTTGAAGGTCGAGCCCATCTCATAGGTGCCGACATTGATGCGGTTGATGCGGTCGGATTTCAGGGCGTCGGCCGGCGAATTCGGATCGAAATCCGGCAAGGAGGCGAGCGCAATCACCTCTCCGTTCGTTACGTCCATGATGAGGCCGGCCGCGGCGATGGCCGAGAATTTCTCCACCGCCTTCTTGAGTTCCTCGGTGAGCATGAATTGCGCCCGCAGATCGACGCTCAGTGCGACCGGTTCGAGCGCGCTGCTGTCCGGGCTGAGGCCGACCTCTCGAAGCTCCTGCAGCCCCTGACCGTCGATCCACTTCTCCATGCCGGCAACGCCGATATTGTCGGTGTTGACAGATCCAAGGACGTGGGCGGCAAGATTGCCGTTCGGATAGAGCCGCAGGGTTTCCTCGCGATAGGCGACGGCCGGCAGGCCGAGGTTCCAGACGCGGTCGCGCTGCGCCACCGAAACCTGCCGCTTGATCCAGACGAAGCCGCGGTCGCTGTCGAGCCGCTTGTAGAGCTCGGAGGCGTTTAGCTCGGGAAAGACAGAGGTCAGCCCTTCCACCGTTTCGTCCACATCCAGCAGGCGGCGGGGCTCGGCGAATATAGAGGCGGCGGGGATGTCCATCGCCAGGACTACGCCGTTGCGGTCGATGATGTTGGGCCGTGCATAGGATGGCGGCATCAGCGACATCACGCTCGGCGGCGGCGCTTGCAGGCCGAGATAGGTCAGCCGCGCGAAGATGGCGGCATAGACCAGACCAAGGATAAAGAAGGCAATGAGGAAGCGTCCCTTGTATATGCGGCCGGCCATGCGGCGGCGCTTGCGGAACGGCTTCAACGGAGTCTTGGAGGGATAGAGGCGCATCGTCATGCCGAAATCTCCGAATGAAGCCATGCTGGCCATACAGCCGGGAGCAGGAGGTTCATTCGATCGCTCATCGCCGGGCGACCTTGTAAACGGAGGCCGGGGGGAAGTTCCGAACCACCGTGCCGACCCTTTCGGCTTGAAGACCGAGACGATCGAGAATGACCGTCGGAATCGGACATCTCCACCCATACGTGAACTGGAAGAGGCAAGCGCTTGGATCGAGCAGCGCAAAGGCACCCCGTACGATACGGAAGACTTTCCTCCGGGGCATGGCAAGCAGCGGGAGGCCGCTCACGGCGGCGCCGTGCAGGGGAAAGTCGGAGCGGGTATGCCAGAGGCGGCCTGCGTACAGGCAAATGATTTTAGCTGCCGGAAATCGCTCCTTCAGGCTGGCGGCGAAGTCGTGGCCGAACTCGACGAGCGTCAGATCCTCCTGGCGCACACCGCGGTGTATGAGCATTCGCGTGAAGACACCCGTGCCCGGACCAAGTTCCAGCACGGGTCCGTAGGCCGGATCGACATGGCGGGTTATCAGGGCGGAAAGCCTGTCACTCGAGGGTACCAGCGATCCAACCCTTGCTGGGTCGGTCATCCATTCTTTGTAAAAAGCTGCCGTATCCGAGAACGAGATACTGGCCGTTTTGCCTTGCTTGATTGTCATGGGGGTGCACGGAGCTACTGAGAAAATGGCATACGGTGACGTGGGGTGAAATATGGCCTTCACGGGGTTTCTCCGTCTTTCCGGCCTGCTGAACTTCGGCGCAGCGACTGAAGGATTTGTTTCGTGGGAAAGCCATCGGCAAGCCTGCCCTCGCGTTTCTGGTAGCGAATGAGTGCGAGGCGCGATTTGGCCCCGAGCCGCCCATCGATCTCACCTACGTCGTAGCCTCGCTCGCTCAGCAGCTTTTGTAGTTCTCGCCGCTCAACCTGAGAAAGCGGTGCTATGTCGGCCGGCCATGCCGCGGTAAACGACGCTCCGCCCGATACTCGGTCCGCCAAATGGGCGACGGAAAGAGCATAACTGTCCGAGTTATTGTAGCGCTTGATGACGTCGAAGTTGCGCAGCAACAGGAAAGCGGGGCCTCTGCCGCCGGCTGGTAGGTAAAACCGGGCGCTGTCGCCCGGTCGGGGAAAGGCTTTACCGTCCACCCGTATGGCGCCGAGCCTTTGCCACTCTTGCATTGTCATCCGTCTCGCGGCCCACGCTGACGCGTAGTCGAAGGTCTTTGGCAGGCGGACTTCATATCCCCAGGCCTCGCCGTGCCTCCAGCCGCTCTTCGACAGATAGTTGGCGGACGACGCGAGTGCATCGGGCACGGAGGACCAGATATCAGCCCGCCCGTCCCCCTCGAAATCCACGGCATAATTGACGAAGCTAGACGGCATGAACTGGGTCTGGCCCATGGCGCCTGCCCAGGAACCAACCATCCGGTCGGATCGAACGTGACCGTCTCGCACGATTTCGAGGGCGGTCATCAACTCTCGCCGGAAATAGGCGCCGCGGTAGTTCTCGTGCGCCAAGGTCGCGAGCGCATGCAACACGTTGCTTCCACCCATGAAGCCACCGTAGTTCGTCTCAATGCCCCAGATAGAGACGAGAATTTCCGCTGGCACGCCGTAGGCTTCTTCGATGCGTGCCAGTGCATTGTTCCATTCAATGGACTTGGCCCGCCCGCTTGCGATACGCTTCGTGTTGACGCGCTTCTCGATGTAGTTCTGAACGGTTGCAAGTGTTTCGGGCTGCGTTGTTGAGGATTCGATGACCTTCGGGATGATCTTGAAGCCGGCGAAAGCCTGCTCGAACAGGTCGCGTGGAATCCTGCGAGATTTTGCCTCGGTCCAGAGGTCCGCCAGATATGCGCCTTGGCCGCCTGAAGTGGCCATGACAGGACCAGCTGCCAACGAAAGGGCAGCGGCGAGAGTGAGAACGGTCAGCGTGCTTGCGGGGTTTCTGGGACTGTTCTCCGGCGCAGATGCCTGGCCGGCAGGGGGAGTCGCGCGTGCGTATGCACGGCTCTTACGAGCGTGTTTGGTAAACATGGATCAATCCGCTTTGCTGGTGACTGCAGGTTGAGCAGGCGTTTCGGCAAGGGAAGCGGTAGAGACCGAAGAACTTCGAGTGGAGCTACGCTTCCCGTGAAGGCCGTAGCGTGCGGGGTGGACGAAGGAATTCGTAAGGCGCGTTGCCGCCGTCGGCAGCTTCGAGCACCCCATACCAAGCTTTTCCGAATGACCTCGCCTTCAGCGGAACACCTGCTGTCAGGTTTGGCGTTTCGTGCAAGTGCTCGGCACTGTTATGAGCGTGGAGCGCGCCCGACGCACGCTTGTCCTTGCCGTCGGTCTCGTGGCTGTGCCGCAGAAAGGCTCCGGCCATGTCGGACGGCCGCTCGTCATGCAACGATAGTTCGACGAAGGAGACTGCAGGGCGGAAATCGCGGCCGTTCTGATGTGGCAATAGCCAGCTGAACGCCATCGCGAGCGCGATGACGGCAGACAGGACGGTTGTGTGGAGCCGGCTCGACATGTTTAACAGCTACTCACCGAAATCTTAAGAATTTGTTGCTTCAATGCCGCCTTCGATTTCAATTATTGGCTATGAGCGTGCCATCGTAGCGTCCGAAAATTCCCTCGCGTCTCAAAACTCAAAACGGTCGGGACTGAGGTCTCGTTTCGAAAATCCCACCCGATATGGCCGGTCATGGGCGATACCACGGTGCCGTTGTCTGTTCTGATATCCCGCCCGGCCTCATAGAGCTGTTCCCGATTGCCCTGGCGTCCACGCAATCTAAACGACAGGCCTTTTTCTCGCGCTTTCCAACTAAATGACGCTTGTTCTCCTTCCGTCATCTCCATCTCGATCTCGGCGAGGGCTCCGCCGTCAAGCGAAATATCCACACTGCGAGACAAGACAGGCGCGCGCACATGCGCCGCTTCCAATCTTATTGGTGAGCCTGCTTCTAATCTCCTCCAACTGGCAACATCGGAAGGGGGAGTGTGGGAACCCACGTCGTGCGGGAGCAGCGAGAAGCTCCACAACGTCGCGAGGAACACGGTTAGGCAGGAGGTGAGGGAAATGGCAAATTCGTTTCGCATCATCCTATCCTCCTAGAGAGGATATTTCATCTATTGTTAAGCTCTTGCACATTACCGTCGGGGGTGCAACCGGGACCTGTCAGCTATTGGCAAGGAGAGAAACACATGTGGAAGCACGCCTTGATCGGAACCTGGTGTGCTGTGCTCTGTTTAAGCGCAGTCTACCTCGGGGCGACATATTCCCCGCGAGAAAGGAGCGTAGAACCCCAGTTTCCGGTTCTTTCTGAGCACCACATTATCAGCTTGGAGCCGATGACCGTCCCGATTGTCCGAGAGGGACAGTTGAAGGGCTATGTCGTTGCCGAGGTGTCGCTCACAGCAAACGATGAAGCGTGGCATGGGCGCAAATTTCCAACGATAGAAATGTCGGATCAACTGATGACCACCCTGCAAACTTTGCCAGTGATGGCAGATCCAAACTTTGATCTGAAGGAAGTCCGAGCCGGAATTGTCGCGAAGATGAACGAGCGATTTGGGGCCGAGGCGTTTTACCAAGCGGTTCTTGCGAGGCTGGAATTCCTATCGGTGGCCGACATCGAAAAAACTCGAAACCCCGAAATCTATCGGGTCAAGTCGACGTCCATTGCAAAACAGCCCGCGTGAGCGGCAGTCTGATCATATTGCCGTATGCCTATGCAGATTGTTTGCCGTTGTCAGCGGCGCGCCTGGATTTCAGTAAGTTCAAGCGATGCCGCTGGCCTTCGTACATGAGGGCTTGCTATTGATACCTAAAGATGCGAATGATTTGCAATTGCATTCGCAAAAGGGAGGCTGCTCTTGAACGTGAGACGGGAAGGGTGGCTGTCGTCCGGTGGTGAGGTGTCGCTCTCCGACGTGCATCGGACGGTTTCGGTGAAAAAGGATTCCTCCCGCCTTCGCCGGGCGCTCGCATTTTTCGGGCCGGGCTATCTGGTGGCCGTTGGCTATATGGACCCCGGCAACTGGGCGACATCCCTGGCAGGCGGTTCGCGCTTCGGCTACACGCTGCTCGTCGTCGCGCTCGTATCCAACATCATGGCGATCGTTCTCCAGTCGCTTTGCGCACGCCTCGCCGTCGCGTCGGGCCGAGATCTGGCGCAAGCCTGTCGCGATGCCTTTCCGCGACCAGTTGCCTACGGGCTGTGGTTCCTCGCCGAAATCGCCATCATCGCCACGGATATTGCCGAGGTCATCGGGACGGCCATCGGCCTCAACCTCATTTTTGGCATCCCGCTCGAACTCGGCGTCATTGTCACGGCGCTGGACGTTTTCCTGATCCTCTATCTCCAGCGCCTCGGTTTCCGCTGGCTGGAAGCATTCGTGATAGCGTTGCTCGGCATTATTGCCGTCTGCTTTGCCGCACAGATCGCACTTGCCGACCCCGATTGGGGTGGCGTTCTGCGCGGATTCGCACCGACGACGGAAATCATCACCAATCCCGATATGCTCTACCTGGCGCTCGGCATTCTGGGCGCGACGGTTATGCCGCACAATCTTTACCTGCATTCTGGAATCGTGCAGACGCGCGCCTATGGCGAGACACTGGAAGAGCGGCGTGAAGCGCTGCGGTTTGCAACGCTCGATTCGACGGTCGCGCTCATGTTCGCGCTTCTCGTCAATGCCTCGATCCTCATCCTCGCTGCCGCCGCGTTCAATGGCACCGGCCGAACCGGAATCGCCGAACTCGGCGAGGCGCATAGTCTGCTTGCGCCGCTGCTTGGCATGGCGATCGCACCCACTCTCTTCGGCATTGCGCTTTTGTGTTGCGGCATCAATTCGACGGTCACCGCAACGCTTGCGGGGCAGATCGTGATGGAGGGGTTTCTGCACATCCAGCTCGCCCCTTGGCTGCGCCGGCTTATCACGCGCGGTATCGCCATCGTACCAGCGGCGGGCGTAACGCTCCTTTACGGGGACAGCGGAACTGCGCAACTCCTGATCTTGACGCAGGTTGTACTCAGCCTTCAGCTTTCCTTTGCGGTCTTTCCCTTGGTGATGTTCACCGCGGACCGCCGGAAGATGGGAGAGCTTGTCGCTCCTATGTGGCTGATTGGGCTCGCGGGTCTCATCGCGGTCGTCATCGCCGGCCTGAACGTCAAGATGATCATCGACTTCCTCGGCTGACAACGGCATCGAATCCCCCCGCCCGAGCGGGAGGATTCTTTCTGGGGTCCGAGTGGTTCTACATCATGCGTTTAATGTCGGTGTAGGCGCCGTCGGTCTTCAAGGTCACGGTAACCGGATCGCTGGTACGGTTGCGCCAGAACCAGCCGTGATTGCCATCGAATGCTGCTTCAAGAACACCACTATGTTCCGCAGCGCCACGGCCCTTTTCGTAGCTGATGCTTTCGCCGCCACCGTCGCCGTGCAGGTCGAAATTGACCTTCGAGCCATTCGCGGTCCAGGTGAAGTTCGCCGTTGCGCCCTTGACCATGACCAGCTTCACTTCCGCGCCTTCACCGGGCTGAAGCGTGATGGACATTTCGTCCTTCCTGAGCGCAGCATCCTGTGCATAGGCCGATGAGATGCCGAACTCACGGATGATGCGGTCCATCAGGCTGGTTCCCTCCATCGGCGTCGTTGCAGGTTGATCCTGCGTGCCGCCCGAAGCCGCCGCTGGCTGTGCGGCGTCTTCGGCCGCCTTTCGGTCCATTTCGGCTTCTTCGGCGAGTTGGACCTTGATCTCGCCCATATCCTTCAGGCCCATGGCAGAGCCGACGCCCGTGGGGTCGATGCCGTATTCGGAAGGAAGGACGATGGTGACAAGGATGGCCGCGGCTGCGACAGCCGAAATGATGGTGGATTTGACGAGTTGTGCGGAGGAGGGCAGGTCGTCGGCAGAGGGTGCTTGGGAGTTGAACATGTTTCTATCCTTGTTAGGCGACGAAATAGCCGGTGAGCTGATATCCGATCAGCACCCATCCGGCAGTCATCATGAGAACGTTGGCGGTATAGGCATGGCGCAGGAAGCCTGACGTCTTGCGCCAGTAGCTCATACCGATGAGGATGATGGCGAGAGCGATCAGCTGGCCGATCTCAACGCCGACATTGAAGGCAAGCAGGTTCGGCACGAGGCCGTCTTCGGCGATCTCATATTCCAGGATTTTGGTCGCGAGACCGAGACCGTGGAAGAACCCGAAAATCAGCGTTGCGAGCTTCGTGTTCGGCTGGAAGCCGAGCCAGCGCTGGAAAGCCCCGAGATTGTCGAGCGCCTTGTAGACGACCGAGAGGCCTATGATGGCGTCGATCAGATAGGAGCTGACGTTCCAGCCGTAGTAGACGCCGAGCAGCATCGTCGTCGAATGCCCGATGGCGAACAGGCTGACATAAATGCCGATATGCTTCAGCCGGTATAGGAAGAAGATTACACCGAACAGGAAGAGGAGATGGTCGTATCCCGTAACCATATGCTTGGCGCCGAGATAGACGAACGGGATCAGGTTTACGCCCGATATCTCCTGGATGTAGCCCTTATCGCCCTCTGCAACAGCATGGGCTGCCGCCGCACCTGCGGTGAAGAGCAAGGCGAGGAACGCAAAGAGGAGTTGGGATGCGGGCAAGCCGAACGTGCGGCCGCCCCCTCCGAAGAGTGGTGGTTTCATAGAAATATCCGTGACTTTGTTGAATGCGCCGCCAAAGCGGCATCGATCAGGCCAAAGGCACGGAGCGCGGCGGACGTTCGAGAAGAACGATCAGACCCGATTGCAAGGTATCGCTGCGAAACTGGTAGTCGAGCGCGGTCGCGACGCGGATGGAGCCGGTCGATCCGATCCATAGGCTCGGCTTTTCATGCGTATGGTCGGCATCATGACGATCGTCGACATCGCCATCGGCCTCATCGAAATCGTCATGCGAATGGCCGGAAGCATGATCGCTTTCGCCATGGTGAGACTGCATGAATTCGGTTAAATGCTGACGTGCAGGATGTGCGCCGGGCGTCGACAAAGCCAGCATGAAAACGGCAAGGCAGCAAAGGATTGCCACCACCGATCCGAATACTGGTTTTGAGTGTCGAAACGCCATAGATATCCTGATAGTTTCACGCGCGGATTCGCACAAGATGCGTTCGGCGATCCCCTTGGGGGGATAAGGATCGAGTATGGCAGAACATAGACATGAAACGCATCCTGAGATCATGCGTCGCTTGAAGCGGGCGGAGGGGCATCTCAAGAGCGTGATCGCGATGATCGAGGCTGGAAAGCCCTGCCTCGATATTGCCCAACAACTCCAGGCCGTCGAGAAGGCGATCTCGAACGCCAAACGTACCCTCATCCAGGATCATCTCGATCATTGCCTTGAGGAAACCATCGGCGTCTTGCCGCGGGACCAGCGCCAACCGATCGACGAATTCAAGGCCATCACGAAGTTCCTCTAGCCGTCTCTTTCCAGCAGATTTGCTGGGGGGGAGGAGGCTAGCGCACGAAGCGTTCTATCTCGAAAAGCGCCTGCCGGTAGAGGCCGTTAAATTCGACGGCTCGTGAATCGCCATCGGTTCGCGAGATCCAATCTTCCAGAACGGGGTATTGTCGTTTTGCGAAGTCGAGGAGGTCCACGGTTCTGTCGTAACGAAGGAATGCTAGGAATCCAACAGCGACGCGTCCGCCGAGCGGCGCTTGCGCCGCCTTGAGCAAGTGCGCCAGCAGTGCTGGATTGTGTTGAAGTAAGAGGTCGATATGGCGTTGGAGCTGTGAGGCCTGATCGATCAGCGCCACTCTCTCCTGATCGAAATCAGAGCGGTCGGCGATCTTGCGGCGCTCATAAACGACAGGAGCGTCGGGGCCAGTTTCGCACAGCCAGCCCTTACGGGGTACAAGCATATCCGCTTGACTATCCTCGTCCTTGAAAGCGTAGAAGGGCATTGCGCGGCATCGGACTGGTTTGTTTGCGTGAATGCCGCAAAGCTTGTCATCTTGAAGCGCGGGGCATGCCATGTAAGGCGGAATGAACGACATTGGGGTTGCGACGAGCAACAAACGCTTGCGCTGTGTAATCGGGATAGAGACGCCGATGCGCTCGACGATCGTCTGGCCGCGCGCGCCCGGCCTGACGGGCGACATGGAAAGAGCAAGAGGAAACCGGCCAGCCATCGACACGGCTTCGCCGACCGTGAGTGGAACCGATCCGTAACAACACATTCCGCAAGCGGTGCAGGCAAAACGCTTTTCCGTCGTCATTGCCTGCGTCCATTCGTCATGCGGTTACGCCACAGCATTTCTTGAATTTCTTGCCGGAGCCGCAAGGGCATGGATCGTTCCGGCCGACATGCTCCGACCTAACCGGCGGTGCCTTCGGGTTGATCACGCTTCCGTCAAAACGCCATTCGCCATTTTCGCGTGTGAAATTAGCGATTTCCCGCTGACTAAGTTCCTTGCCCTGATGGCGGTAACGAAACTGAAAGGAGACGACGCCATGCGTATCGATCTCCTGTCCGTCCTCGGTCCCGAGAATTTCCAGACCCAACCAATCAACACCGGGAAGTGATCGCTCCATATCGACACGGTTGAAGGAGTGGATCGCGTTATCGGTGCATGTCAGTTCGATATGGTCGAGCGCGCCCAGTGTGATCGCACTGTAGCGCGAGCGCATCAACGCTTCCGCAGTGGGTGCCGGTGCACCGGCAATGTAGGGCCCACAACAGTCGTCCAGTTGATTTGGCAAGCCACAGGGGCATTGGGGCATCGTTTTTTCCCGATCGTTCGATGATGCTTGCTCAGCGGGCAGGGTTGCGCGACACGCTCGGTCCGCGAGTCGACATGATCCTATCCCCCTAGATAGGATCATGTCGATCTGCGTCTATTCACTTTTGCGGGAATGGTGTGGATTAAGAGAGAGGCGGTGGTCACTCGCAAACGCAGCGGAGACACATCGCCTTCGGTCTAAGTATTGCAAAATGCACGGTGCTAGCCGACGGCCTAGATGGCGGCAGTGCCAGGCAGCGTATCGGCGTTGATGCAGGCGACGCGCCCCCCGTGTCGCGCACCGTCCAGTACCGGGTCGATCTTCGCACATGCGTCGTCGGCGAACGGGCAGCGCGTATGGAAGCGACAGCCGGAAGGGATGGCGCGAGGGCTTGGCGGATCACCCTCTAGCAAGATGCGCTGGCGCGTCTGCTCGATCCGCGGATCGGCGGAGGGGACCGCTGACAGCAGTGCGCGCGTATAGGGATGGGCTGGATTGGCGAAGAGGTCCGCCGTCTTGCCTTCCTCGACGACCCGGCCAAGATACATCACCGTGACGGTGGTGCAGATCTCGCGGATGACGGCGAGATCGTGGGCGATCATCACGATCGTCAGGCCCAGTTTCTGCTGGAGTTCGAGGAACAAGCGGACGATTTGCGCGCGGATCGAAACGTCAAGTGCCGAAAGCGGCTCGTCGCAGACGAGGATGGATGGATTGAGCGCAAGTGCCCGCGCGATCGAGACACGCTGGCGCTGGCCGCCCGAAAGTGAGCGCGGCAGCCTGTCGCGCACCGTGTCGGGCAGGGAGACCAGTTCGAGCAGTTCGGCTATGCGTTTCTGTCGATCTGCAGCCGATCCGGCCTTGTGGATCAGCAGCGGTTCCTCCAGCGACTGCTCCACCGTCTGGCGGCGGCTCATTGAGCCGAGCGGATCCTGGAAGATGAACTGGATTTCCCGCGCGAAGGATTTCGGATCGTCCTGCCGCCATGTTGCCCGGTCTTTGCCGGAGACGAGGATGCGACCTTCTGTTTCTCTTTGCAGTCCGATGATCGTGCGGGCGAGCGTCGTCTTTCCACACCCAGATTCACCGATCACGCCATGAAACGTGCCGCGCGGGATGGAAAGGGTGACGCCGTCCACGGCCCGCACGGCGGAACCGCCAGCGGAGCGAGCGCCGAAATGGACTTTTAGTCCCTCGATGGCGATGGCGGGCGAGGATACTTGCGTGGTTTCAGGCGATAACATGTTCGGCCTCCGTGGCGGCGATGACGGGGCAGGCGGCCAGATGGTCGCCTCCGGACTGCTTGACGGTTTCGAGAAGCGGACGATGCACGCGGCACTCAGGCTGGACGAGCGGACAGCGATCAGCGAAGCGACAGCCCGGCGAGAGCTTGATCTGGTTCGGTGGCGAGCCTGAGATTTCCCGGCCGACGATGCGGTTGCCCGACCGAAAATCCGGCACGGAGGCAAGCAGACCGCGCGTATAGGGATGGGCCGGCTGTGTGAGTACGTCCACTACGGTGCCTTGTTCGGCGACCTGGCCCGCGTAAAGCACCACGACCCGGTCGGCTGCCGCGGCGACAGCTCCGATATCGTGTGTGATGAGGATGACCGCGATGCCATCCTCGCGCTGAATCTGCCGTAGCAGTTCGAGGATCTGCGCCTGGACAGTCGCATCCAGCGCCGTTGTCGGCTCGTCGGCGATGAGCACCGGCGGGCGAGCGGCGAGAGCGAGCGCGATCATCACGCGTTGCAACATACCGCCGGACATTTCGTGCGGATAGCGGTCGAACCGATCCTCAGGGTCCGGGATACCGGTGCGGCGCAGGAGATTGATCGCCTCCCGCTTTGCTGTCGTCTTGTCGGCGCCGCGGAAGCGGCGGATTTGCGCGGCAAGCTGAGGACCGACCTTCAGCATCGGGTTCAGCGCACTCATCGGATCCTGGAAGACCACACCGAAATACCGGCCGCGCAACGCTGAGACCGCGCGGCTGTTCATCGTAAGCAGATCACCACCCTCGGCACGTGCTTCTCCGCGTATATCGACGCGGACGCCTTCGGGCAGCAGGCCGAGCGGGCCGAGCGTCATAACGGTCTTACCGGAGCCGCTTTCACCGACGACGGCTACGGTTTCCCCGGGCCTGATTCCAAACGAAACGCCATCCACCGCGCGAATGCTGGCGGTTGCCGTGTGGAGGTCGATGACGAGGTTGTGCACGTCATATATTGCTTGTGAGCTGGTCATGCCGCTACCTTTCCCTGTCGTTCGATAGCATTGCGCTGTGCTTCCTCCGCCGCACGGTCCTTCCGGCGGCGGCGTAACAGCCTCCCGCCGATCGGTGCTGGCACCTTCTGAAGTGCGAACGCTTCTCCGAGCAGATTGAAACTGACCACCACGAAGGTGAGCGCAAGGCCGGGGATGACCACCAGCGAAGGGTTTTCCTCGATGTAGCCCATGCCATCGACGAGCATCTGGCCCCATTCAGGTGTCGGTGGAGCAACGCCCAAGCCGAGGAAGGACAGAGTGGCGATGGAAAGAACCAGCGCGCCCGCGTCGGCACTGGCATAGACGACGACAAGCGCAAGGACGTGCGGCAGGATGTGACGCACAAAAATCCATAAGTGCCCCGCGCCCATTACTCGAACCGCCTCGATATACGGCTGTTGTAGTTCCGCGACGACGACGGCCCGGCTCATGCGGGCATAGTTCGCCCACCAGGCCATCGTGAGCGCGAAGATCATCGACCAGTAACCCGTTCCCATGATGCCGATGAGCGCGAGTGCGATTACCAGGCTCGGCAGCGCTAGAATGATGTCGATGATGCTGATTAGCACGAGTTCGGCCGTGCCGCCGACATAGCCGGCGAACGAACCGATCACCACGCCAATGACGAGCGCGGAGGCAAGGACGATGGCCATCGCTGTCATCGACACCTGGGCTCCGCCGACGATGCGGCTGAAGATATCACGGCCAAGATAATCTGTGCCGAAGAAGTGTTGTGCACTCGGTCCCGTGAGGATGGCATTGTAGTCCTGAGCGCCAGGATCGTATATCATTAGCAACGGCGCGAAGACCGCGACGATGACGAGAAAGACGACGGGCGAGATCGTCAACCAGGGCAATCCGCGCAAGCGGCTGAAGATGTTGCGGTCCATATCAGGCTCCCTTTGCACGACGAAGCCGCGGATCGATCAGGAGACAGATCAGGTCGGCAATGAAATTGACGGCGACGAAGAAGACGACGAACAGCAGGAGTGACGCTTGCATGCCGATGAAGTCGCGGAAGCGAATGGCATCGATGAAAAAAGAACCCACGCCGCGCAACGCGAAGACAGTTTCCACGACAATCGAGCCGATGATCATCAGCGTGAACTGCGCACCGAAGGTCGTAATAAAGGGTACCGCGATGTTGGGCAGAGCTTCACGAACGAGAACACCGCCGCGCGAATAGCCCTTGGCGAAGCCGGTCGTGGCGTATGGCCGTGCCATGATTTCCTGAAGGTTCACACGAACCACGCGGGCCAATACGCAAGCCGGGAAGAGCGCAATCGTCAGCCAGGGCAGAACCCACCCGCTGAAGCCGCGCACGCCGAAGGTCGGCACGAGCCCGAGCCAGACCGAGAACACGATAACCAGCATGGCGGCGACGAAGAAGTTCGGTGTAGAAGCGCCCACGAGGGAAAGGCCATGCAGACCCTTGTCGACTGGGCCACCATTGCTCGCGGCGCCGAGAAGTCCCATGCCGAGCGAGAGCAGTAGCGCGATCACACCACCACCGGCGAGCAAGGCGCCTGTGATCGGAATGCGCTTTGCGAATTCCTCGGCGATCGGCTTTCCGGTGCGAAGCGACACGCCGAAATCGCCCGTCAGGGCGTCCATGAGCCAGGCGCCGTAGCGCATCGGAAGCGGATCGTTGAGGCCGAGTTCGTCGGCGATGCGTGCAATCATTTGCGCGTCAGCGCCAGGGCCGGCGGCACGCTCGGCAATGAGTGCGGCGACGTTGCCAGGTGCAGCGCTGATCAGCGCGAAAATCGCGGCTGAGGCAGCCAACACGAGGCCGAGGGCGAGCAAGGCTCGCCTCAATAGGAGTTTCTGCATGCTTTCTCCCCCCAAAGGAAACGGATTGCCAGCCAGCTCCTCGCTGACTGGCAAAAACGGCTGCGAACTCAGGCCTTGAGACCGATACCTTTGTAGGGCAGGTCATAATCAGTGTTGGGCAGGCTGAAGTTTTCGACACGCGGGCCATGCGCCCACAGCCGCTGCTGCACGACGAGTGGGCAGATGGCTACATTGTCGTAGAGCCAGTCGTAGACAGCTTGCATTGCCGGCTCACGCGCATCGCCGCTAGCATCGGTCGCTGCCTTGATCAGAGCGTCGAGCGCCGGCGCGATGTAAATCTTGCCGTCAGGCCCGCTGTCGACTGTGGATACGAACGGGTTGCCGAGCGTGCCGTGCGGATCGTAGGGCGCACCGTACGTGGTGAAGAAGGTGAGATCGTATTCGAAGGCCGGCCGACGGTCATGCATCGTGGCATTGTCGACAGAGGTGACACGGGCCTGGATGCCGCACTCCGCAAGCTGACCCTGTGCCATTTCGGCGACGCGGCGCGACCCGGGCAGTGATTCTTCCGATACGAGAAACTCCAACTCTAGGGTCTGGCCGTCCTTGGACCAGCTACCACTTTCGCTCCAGCCGCCGTCCGTGAGAATCTTCTTGACCGTCGCGACGTCACGTGTCGGCACCTCGTGACGCTTGCCAGCGAGCGGGATGTTGGACGGAAAGAGGTCGGCGATCGGATCGGCATAGCCTTCGAAAAGCACCGTTGCGACTGCCTGCCGGTCGATGGCATTGAAGATTGCGCGACGGACGGCGATGTCCTGCATGACCGGAGACTTCGGAGAGAAGCCGAGCAGCATGGTCGCCGTTCCCGGCTCGGCAACCACCGTTACGCCTTCGCCATTGAGCGACTTGGCTCTGCGCGGCGAAAGCGGCGCCACCCAGTCTCCGCCGATGATGTCGAGATCACCAGAGCGCAGGGCGTTGGCACGGGCGAGTTCGTCCGGGACGACACTCAGTTCGATACGGGAGAATTTCGGCTTCTCGCCCCAATAATTGTCGTTCCGCGTCAGCACGGCGCCGGAGGAATCGGTCGATTCCAGGATCCATGGGCCGGTACCGATGGCGGCAGTCTGTTTGCCGTCGGCGTCGACTGCCTTCGGCGAGAGGAAGCGTACGGGGCGGACGATCGTCAGCTCGAGCAGGCCCGCCGGAACGGGGCGCTTCAGCTTCAGCACGAGCGTCTGCGGATCCTGCACGACGGTACTGTCGAAGGCGTCGGAAATCGCAATCCAGGAGAAATCGGCATTGCCCATCCAGCGTTTGAGGTTCCATTCGGCGGCGGTGGCATCAAACGGCGTGCCGTCAGAGAAGGTTACGCCCTTGCGCAGATTGAAAGTGATGGATAGCCCGTCGTCCGCGACGGTCCAGGTTTCGGCAAGCCCGGGCTCGAGGGTGCCGTTCGGGCCGTAGTGGACGAGACCGTCGAAGACGATCGTATAGGAACTGAGCGTAGAGACGTTGGTCAGGAGATCGAGATTGCCGGTCTCGGCAGCGATGGCGATTTTGAGCGTGCCTGCCTCCTGAGAGAAGGCAAGTGTCGGCAGCGAGGAGATCAGCGCAAGGGCCGACCCCGCGACGAGAAACTGGCGGCGAGAGAGATCTGTCATGTTGTCGTTCCCCATTAAGTGGCAGTTGGTAGCATTCTTGTAATGTCTAGACATAATAAACCTATCCTCCACCAGAGGATTCCACAAGAGGGCCGAGGTGGAGAATCTGCTCGCCACAGGCAAGACAGTTTGTTGGGAATTCACGGTTCAGGTGGCGCGCATTTCATCTGTCCAGGCATTGAATCGACGGTTGAATTCCAGCGTCTTCTTCCGCACCGGCCAGCGGAAGCCATAGAAATCGTAGATGCTGGTATCCTTGGGGATTTTTTCGAGACCAACGAGGCTGAGCTTCCCGCGCGTGATCGGTAGCGTGCCGGACACACCGTCCCAGCGGTCGAGGACCGGGAATCCAGCTGCCCGCAGATCCGGATCCCAGGTGGCGTCGAACAATCGTTCCTTGCCATCTATGGAAACGAGTACGGTGTCGTGGAAGCTGCGCGTGTCGGTCAAAAGATTGAGCATGTCACGTGGGATCGGCAGATCCGCCCAATCAAACGTCACCAATGTCTGACGCGCGGAAAAGCCAGCGGCCTTCAGGAGGTGAGTGGCCGCCGCTGCCTTGTGGCGGCAATCGCCTCGCCCCAGGGCGAAAAGGCTCAACGGCTCTCCTTTCCAGGCGGTCAGCTTGTAAGGAACCCGCCGCACAAGTTCGAAGATCGCGATGCGTGCCTCGATTGGCGTCAAGTTCTCGCCCAAAGACCCAAGGATGAATTTCGCATTGAAGGCACGTTTCGCGGCATTTTGTGCCTGGATTGCCTTCTGGGCCGACGCCACCCGGGCGAGCGGATGGATCACTGCGTTGGCAATACAAGGAATAGTGATCAAAGTGCCGGCAGTTATCAGTAGATGGCGTCGGTTCAACATGGACGTGATCCTGTATCAAGGGAGTTGGCGTGTCGGGAGAGCGAAGTGCTCCAGGCGGTTGGCGGCTTTGGCGCCGCCGCCCTCGAAGTCGAGGACGGCGGCCAGTGGGAACCAAGGAGGCGGGGATGAGCGCGTTCGTCCATGCCCTGCATGACGGCGTCGTCACGCGTAGATCTGGATAGGGTGATCCGCGGCGAGTATCGGCATTTGGGCGATCGGATTGTGTTTGCGCTGATACCGCACAACATCACCGTTCATGCCTTCGAGATGCATGCGCTTTGAGGGCAGAAGCCCCATTTGCGCCGCTAGAACGTCGAGTTCTGCGGCGATCTCGGGCCGGTGGTTGAAGATCAGCACGCCGTCCTCCGACAGAAGCCGCCCGGCGCTCGTCATAAAGGAGGCGTGGTCGGTTTCGAAATAGACGGCGGCCTGCGAATAGATGATGTCGACCGACCCGCGCGCCACGCCTTGGCGCTCGAGCAGGCGAAGGCCAGCCGCAGTCACGTAGGGATGCTCATAAACACCCTCTGGCAACGCTTCATGCCAGGGTGTCAGGTTCGTGAAATGGAGGAAGACACGCTGTCCCATTTCGTCGGCGAACACATCGCTCATCGACGCGATGTCGTTGCATTTGTGCCGCGAGATAGGGGTTCGGAACCCGGCCCAGGCCGCGCCAATCTCAAGGAATGTGAAGCGTTGTTTGAGTTCCAGAAAGCGCTCCGCCTCTTCATAGATATCGATACCCATCGTCGTGGCGAGACGAAACGAGCCGCCGCTTGAGGTCCAGGCGCCATCATGGGCGAAGGCTGCGATGGCTTGGCCCACCGATCCGGTTTCCCGAACCATGGTTCGGTAGAAGGCGACCGGATTGCGCCGCGATGGGACCGGTACGTTCGGCCTCAGGCGCTTCGCCTGCAGGTCGCGTTTGATGGCCATGCACAGCTTTTGCCAGGCGGCGCTGCTGATACTGTAATTCAGGGTTGCAAGATGGCGTGCGAGTTCCTGACGCGCAACGGCGGCTTGAAAAAACATGGGGTAACTCCGTGATCTGAAATGCCCTCAAGGGGCGCGCAATGGCTTGCGAGGCACGGAATGAAAAAATGTCAGCCCTGCCTCGCCCTCAAAGGGCGAGGGGTCTTGGCGGGCGGAAAAGGCCGGTCAGCGGCTCGCCACGGCCAAATTCATTGGTCATGGACAGCTTCATGCTCGACGTTGCCCACACATTGGTCGCTGCGCAAGGCAGAACGCAATGAGGATGAGAATGGTCTTCTGCCTGGGCAGGTGAACCTTTGCTGTCATGGCTGTGGCCGATTGACTGAGCGATTTCCGCCGTGGCCCGCGTCATGGGCGTTTCGATCGGGGCAAGGCCGTGATGCAGCGACACGAGCAGGGTGGCGACCAAGGCTATGGCCGCCACAAGGGCTCGCAAATTTCTGACACATCTGTCGCGCATGATGGAGAAACTCGATACAAAGGATTAAGACAAAGTTAAGACGCGCGGCATCAAAACGCCGCAGTCTTGGTTAACGGATCGTTAACCTATCCTTGATATTTCGTTGAGCATGGCGACAGGTTTGCACAGAACAGGCTTTCGCGCGGTGATCGCGCTGATGCTGGTCATGAGCACATTGGTGTTCATGGCGGCGGGCTTTGCTGCGCACAATCCGGGTACGCTCGGCCGCGTTCAGGTCGAACGCCACGCTACGCTGAAGATACAGCAAGCGGGCGAAAACCATGTGCACGATGACGGCAGTGTCGAAGAGCGCGCCTCTGGTCATCTGCATGGCCATAACTCAGGCGACCATTCGCATGAGACCGCGAGAGCGGCGCAAAGCTTCACAGTTATAGCGGTATCGGCCGATAGATCGTTGCGCGTCCTTTCCGATCGTTTCGCCGATGAAGGCGTCGCTGCTACTCTCGAACGGCCCCCAAAACCGATCTTCCGGACCTGAAGCCGTCCGCATTGCGGACTTCTCAACCGAAATGATCGGAAAACCTATGCACGTTCCCTTTTTTGGGGCGCGGCAGGGACGTAACGTAATTCTGTCCCTCGTCCTCGCTCTTCTCTCGAGCCTGCTGATCAGCAGCGCCGCCTATGCCCATGCCGTTGCCGAGGGTGACAAGGGCTACATTCAGGAAATCTCGGGTATCAACATCATCCCATTCATCTATCTCGGCGCCAAGCATATGGTGACGGGATACGACCACATCCTATTCCTGTTCGGCGTGATCTTCTTCCTCTACAAGCTGAAGCATATCGGCATCTATGTAAGTCTCTTCGCCGTCGGTCATTCCACGACGATGCTGCTCGGCGTCTATTTCAACGTCGGCATAAACAGCTATATCATTGATGCCATCATCGGCTTGTCGGTCGTCTACAAATCGCTCGACAATATCGGCGCTTTCCAACGCATTCTCGGCTTCCAGCCAAACACCAAGGTCGCCACTTTGGTCTTCGGATTCTTCCACGGTTTCGGCCTGTCGACGAAGATCATCGAATACGACATCTCTCCCGATGGCCTTGTGCCGAACCTGCTCGCCTTCAATGTAGGCGTGGAGATCGGCCAATTGCTCGCTCTCAGCACCATCCTCATCGCGATGGGCTATTGGCGGCGGACCCGCAGTTTCTGGCGCCACGCCTACACCGCCAATGTCGTCATGATGTGCGCTGGTTTCGTGCTGATCGGATATCAGCTCTCCGGCCTCGTTCTCTCCTAAGGATCTTCCCATGTACAACACCGATTTTCCCAGCCGAGCGGACCTCCCGACGCTCGCACGCCTGAAACGCTCCACGCTCATAGCCGCCGCCGCTGCTGGTGCCATCCTCGTCACTATCGTCCTGCCCTCCGAATATGCAATCGACCCGACCGGCGTGGGCAGGATGCTCGGCCTTGTCGAGATGGGCGAGATCAAGACGCAGCTTGCTGCTGAGAATGCAAAGGACAAGGCGGCCACGACGGCAGCCCCGCTGGTGGGTGCGGATGGCGTGGCGCTGGCCGCCAGCCTAGTGAAAATGGAGCAGCGGCTCGCGTCGATAGAAGCCATGCTGACGAACAACAATCTCGCACTCGTCGGGCCTAGCACCGATGAAATCGCGCGTCTTGCGCAACAGACGGGTAGCGTCTCGCAGGAAAGCGACACAACTGCCACTCTCGCGGACCCGAACGAAGCGGAAGCCCTGCCCGCCGAGGTGGAGACACAGACCGCTGCGCTCTCGGAAAAGAACGATGAGATCACCATCACGCTCGATCCGGGCCAGGGTGCCGAGGTCAAGCTGGTAATGGACGCCGGCGCCAAGGCTGCCTTCGAATGGGCTGCTGAAAATGGAGTATTGAACTTCGACGCTCACGGAGACGGCGGCGGGCAGTCCGTCAGCTATGAGAAGGGGCGTGGTGTGGAAAGCGACAGCGGCGAGCTCGAGGCGGCCTTCAAGGGCAACCACGGCTGGTTCTGGCGCAACCGTGGCGACACGCCGGTGACCTTCACCTTGCGCACTCGCGGCGCCTATGCGGAGATGAAGCGGGTTTCGTGACCGGCGCTGCCGCTCCGGGCTTGCATTTCCGGAGCGGCAATTTCTTCTGGACGCTCATTATCCGTCACCTCCGAATTTCGAAGGAGAAAGGGATTGCCTTATCCCCTCCAGGGGGATAGCATTAGCCATGATTGACGATCGCGAACTTCATCCCTCCCATCCGGATATCGCCAAGCGCCTTAGGCGGGCGGAGGGGCATATCCGCAAGGTCATCGAGATGATCGAGACCGGCCGGCCGTGCTTAGACATCGTTCATCAGCTTCATGCGGTCGAAAAAGCCATCATACAGGCAAAAAGGACGCTCGCCCTTGACCATCTGGACCATTGCCTAGAGGCGGTGGTCGGCCCCTTGGACCATGAAGACCGCAACGCCATTCGTGATTTCAGCCAGATCACCCGCTTCCTGTGAGACATACATGCCCACTTTTGCCGAACTGATAGCGCAGGGTTCCACCCATGCTTGGCTGTTCATGCCCAGCGCCATTCTTCTCGGCGCGCTGCATGGGCTTGAGCCGGGCCATTCTAAGACGATGATGGCGGCCTTCATCGTGGGGGTACGGGGTACGGTCGCGCAGGCGATCCTTCTCGGCCTTGCGGCAACGGCCTCCCATACGGTCATCGTCTGGGCCATTGCGCTTGGCGGCATGTATCTCTGGCAGGGCATCGCTGCCGAAACCCTGGAGCCTTACCTCCAGCTCGTCTCGGCGATCATCATCATCGCCATTGCGCTGTGGATGTTGTGGCGGACCCGGCAGGACCAGCAGGCAGCACGGGCTGCGGCCGGACATGATCATGGGCATGGCCATAGTCATGGTGATGGCCACGACCACGGCCATCATGGGCATGGCGAGGAGACGCGCCGCATCGACACCGGCCACGGCACGATCGTCGTCGAGGTCTTCGAGGACGGCGTGCCGCCGCGCTGGCGCGTCCGCACCGAACGCGGCCACAAATGGCAGGCCGGCGACGTCACGATCGCCACCGAGCGGCCGGACGGCAGCCGGCAGGGCTTCGCCTTTGTCGACAAGGGCAACTATCTCGAATCCATCGACGAGATTCCCGAACCGCACGAGTTCATGGCACGCGTCAGCCTCGGCCATGGCGACCATACGCATGACTATGACCTTTCCTTTGTCGAAGGGCATGGCCATGATCATATGCACGAGGAACTGCGCGGTCTGGAGGTTGCGACCGACGGATATCAGGATGCGCATGAGCTGGCGCATGCCAACGACATCCGCCGCAAATTCGCTGACCGCAACGTCACCACCTGGCAGATCATCATGTTCGGCCTGACGGGCGGCCTCATTCCGTGCCCTGCGGCGATCACAGTTCTTCTACTGTGCCTTCAGCTCAAGGAGTTCACGCTCGGTTTCGCCCTTGTTCTGTGCTTCTCCATCGGCCTTGCTGTAACCCTTGTCGCCGTCGGCGCGGCGGCGGCGCTCAGCGTCCGCCATGCCACGAAGCGCTGGTCGTGGTTCGGCACTTTCGCGCGTAAAGCGCCTTATTTCTCAGGCATTCTCATCATCCTCGTCGGCCTTTATGTCGGCTATCACGGCTGGATCGGGCTTGCGGCGCAGGCCGCCACGCCTGCATCCGCCGGGTGACTCCAGGAAACATTTCATGCTTAGCGTTCTTCAAAACCGAACCTACCGGCACCTCTTCCTCGCGCAGGTCATCGCCCTCATCGGGACGGGGCTTGCAACGGTCGCCCTCGGGCTGCTTGCCTACGATCTTGCCGGCGCGAATGCCGGCGCCGTGCTCGGTACGGCGCTCGCCATCAAGATGATCGCCTATGTCGGCGTGGCGCCTGTCGCTGCCGCTTTCGCGGAGCGCCTGCCGCGCCGTACGATGCTCGTCACGCTGGATCTGATCCGCGCGGCGGTTGCTCTCGCGCTCCCCTTCGTTACCGAGGTCTGGCAGGTCTACGTGCTGATCTTCGTGCTGCAATCGGCCTCCGCCGGCTTCACGCCGACCTTCCAGGCGACGATCCCCGATGTGCTACCCGACGAGAAGGAGTATACACGGGCTCTGTCGCTTTCTCGGCTGGCCTATGACCTTGAAAGCGTGATCAGCCCGATGCTGGCCGCCGCGCTGCTGACGGTGATCAGCTTCCACAGTCTGTTTGCCGGAACTGTCGTCGGCTTCCTAATCTCGGCTGCCCTGGTGGTGTTGGTTTCTCTCCCAAGCCCCAAGGCGACGGCGCCGCGCGGCATCTATGACCGCACGACAAGGGGACTGCGCATTTATCTCGCGACGCCGCGCCTGCGCGGGCTGCTCGCCCTCAACCTCGCCGTCGCCGCCGCCAGTGCCATGGTCATCGTGAACACGGTAGTATTGGTTCAGGCCGGCTTCGGCCTCAGCCAGCGGGCAACAGCGCTGGCATTGGCAGCCTTCGGCGGTGGATCGATGGTCGCCGCCCTGCTGCTGCCACGCCTTCTCGACGACGTTCCGGACCGTAGGGCCATGCTTGCCGGGGCATCCGTTCTCGTGGCCGGCCTCTTCGTCGGTGCCACCGTCCCAGCCTACGGGTTCCTTCTTCCTCTGTGGTTCGTTCTCGGTCTTGGCTACTCCCTGGCTCAGACTCCGTCTGGCCGTCTGCTTCGCCGCTCCTCGCAGCCTGAGGACCGGCCGGCATTGTTTGCGGCGCAGTTTGCACTTTCCCATGCCTGCTGGCTGATAACCTATCCGGTCGCGGGATGGCTTGGTGCAAAGGCTGGGCTTTCGGTCACCTTCGTCGCTCTTGGCATTCTCGCCCTTCTTGCGGTCATGCTCGCGGCCCGCGTTTGGCCTGACCATGATCCGGAGGAAATCGACCACGAACACGATGAGCTCGAGCCGGATCATCCCCATCTCGCCGGCGGCGGACACCGCCACCGCCACGCCTATGTCATCGACGGCGACCATACTGAATGGCCGCGTTCGATATGAGGAAACGGTCGCGGGCCGGCGGGTCCCCATGAATGCGCTCGCCGCCTATGGCGGGCTGTTCCTCGTCGCACTGGCCGCTGCGACGATCCTACCGATGCAGTCCGAGGCGGCTTTGGCGGGCCTCCTGTTGATGGAGACCTATTCGGTGTGGCTGCTGCTTGCTGTCGCCAGCGCGGGCAATGTGCTGGGGTCGTTGATCAACTGGCTTCTCGGGCGCGGCCTTGAGCGTTTCCGGGACCGGCGCTGGTTTCCGGTGGGACCAGCGGCACTCGATCGTGCACAGGACTGGTATCAGCGCTACGGAAAGTGGTCACTCCTGCTCAGCTGGGTGCCAGTGATCGGCGATCCGTTGACTGTCGTGGCGGGTGTGCTGCGCGAACCGTTGCCGGGTTTCCTGGCTTTGGTTGCCGTAGCCAAAGTGGGGCGTTATCTGGTCGTGGCGACCATCACCCTGGGCCTGTCGTCATGATGAATTTGCTGCCCGATATTGTCGGCTTTCAACGCGCGGTCTACCTAGCCTTTGCCGAGCATATCAAGGCTTTCGCCGATGGTGGGGGTTGGGGTGCTTTGCTTTTCTATCTGCCGATGGGCATTCTGTTCGGTGCCACGCACGCGCTTGCGCCGGGTCATAGCAAGACGATCCTCGCCACCTATCTGGCAGGCTCTCCTCTCGGAATCCTACGCGGCCTCGCCGTTTCACTCGTGCTCTCTTTTACCCATGTGACGATGTCGGTGCTGATCGTGCTGCTCGCGCTCCCGCTCGTCTCCTTCTCCTCCTTCGCCAATCCCGGCCGCGCGCCTGTGCTGGAGGATTTAAGCCGCGGTTTGCTTGGCCTCATCGGTCTATGGATGCTGTATCGCGCCTTCCGCCGCAAGCCGCAGAGCCATAGAGAGGGCGAGGGGTTTGCCGTCGGCTTCACGGCGGGGCTGATCCCCTGTCCGCTGACCCTCTTCGTGATGACCTTCGCCGTGACGCGCGGCGTGCCGGAAGCCGGTGTTGCCTTCGCCGTCGTCATGATGCTTGGCGTCGCACTAACCCTTTCGGTTGTTGCGGTCGCATCAATTCTCTTTCGCAACGGCATGATCCATCTGCTCGAAAGCCGTGCCACCCTCCTTGAGCTCCTATCCCGTGTCGTCGAAGCAGCGGCCGGCTCCATTCTCATGCTGATTGCCGTGCGTGAGATGCTCGCGTGATGTGCTGCCAACTGTTCAACTGAGGTCTTAATACAAATGCCGGCCGAGCGGCTCCTAAACCTGGACATGCTGAGATTCGTTTCAGCGATGCTCGTCGTTGTGCATCACTATGCTTTCCGGATGCAGGTTACCGGTGAGGGCGGAGGAATCGGTTTCTCCGAAGTGTCCGATATAGCCATCTGGCTAGACACGGGCCTGCTCATATTCTTTGCGATATCCGGTTACGTCATAACGCTCTCGTCCGAGGGACGCACCGCGTTGGAATTTGCGATCGGTCGCTTCGCGCGATTGTGGCCGACGTTTGTGCTCTGTGCATCAATCACGGCCATTGTCCTGTACAATTGGCCGGTTCCAGGTCTTCCGGACCCGACAATAAAGCAGTGGTTATCGCATGCTATCATAAATTCACGGCTCCTGGGGCAGCCTTTCCTTGATGGGGCCTACTGGACGATAGCCTATGAAATCATCTTCTATGGATGGGTTTTCGTGCTCATGGCGGCCGGATGGTTTCACCGCTTCTGGAAGCTCATTGTTTTCCTATGGGTTCTACTGTCCGCCCTAAACGAATTTCACATCGACAGTGAAATTCTTCGAAAGCTATTGATCACAGAGTATTCCGGCTATTTTGCTTTCGGGATGACGCTCTACAAGGTTCGCTATGGCGCAGGGGTGTCGGCGATGAGCGTTCTTGTTTTGTCGATCCTACTGGCTTGCCTTACGCCGTTTTTTGTAGAGCCTAAGAACTTCGAGATCTATGGTATTTATCGAGACAATTTCGGTCTTGCTCTGATCGGACCGATATCCCTTGTTTGCGTGGCAGTTTGTGTCCTGACGCCAAGCCTCTCCGTTTCGCCCGGTGCGGCCACTATTGTCGGTGGTTTGACCTATCCTCTGTATTTGCTTCATCAGAATATTGGGTATTCGGTGTTTGCGCGTTTTGGAGCCGAAAGCGGACGATGGTCTGTCGGTGCACTACTTCTGTTGAGCTTGCTGTTCATTTGTTGGCTTATCGCGCGCTTCTTTGAGCCGCTAAGCCGCAGGTTCATCAAACGATGGGCGAGTGCCCAAATCTCTTTCGGCGTGCATGAGAGATGAAGCCTACCTGTATGCGGCTTGGATGGGAGGTTTAGTGCCTGATATCATGCGCTACATGGACTTTAGATACTTTGAGTTCGCACGGCGGGAACATTTGGGCTCAAACGCCCACTTCTTGGAAGGGCCAGACAGCCAATGGCCCTATGTGGATTGCTCCTCAAGTGCGCAGCTAACGTTCACAACTAGAAATCATGTGCTTAGGTTCTTTTCATAAAATGTTGGCGGTTCGATTCCTTTCAAGAGCTTTGCCAACTCAGCTCCAGCCTGATTTTGTCAGCGCGACACGAACCGATTCAAGCTCAGACCCGCCTGAAAAATGTAAGGCGGTATGCCGAGTGAGTAGTGACCACAGTTCAATTGCAAGACAGTCGGCCTTCCACCAGCCCCGGTCAGTTTCTGCATGAAGCTTGCTGATAGCTCTGATAGAATCACCTTGTCTCTCTTCGCCAGAACAACGTGAAGATCGAGACCCGGCCTTGCCAAACGCTTCACGTAGTTCTCCATGCCCATTGGGCCCCAGGCCTTGCGGAGTTCTGCCAGCTCAATAGTTGGTTCGAAGTTGTCTCGTATTGAGCGTGTAGCGCGGCCGGTCCAAACCATATCTGCCAGGCTTCCAGCCGTCAGGAACAATGAAGCTTTCGAAACAGTCGGCTCATGTGCGGCGATGAGCCCCGCGACCCATGAGCCCAAGCTCACGCCGAGAATAGATATCTGTTTGTAGCCTTTGCTCCTCAGCCAACGGATAAGTTTTCGCCCATCCAGAACGGCCTGTCTGATCGATTGAATCGTTCGGCCGAGACTTGCGCTGAGCATGTAATCGGCATGCGTGGAGCCTGGGCGACTACGCTCGAAGTGATACGGCATGGCAATCTCCACAACGGTAATGCCACGCCGCGAAAGGTATCTGGCGAGTTGGCTATTTCGCGCCCTCGCGTTCCAATGATGAAAAACCACCAGTGCGTGATCAAGCGATCCACTTTCGGTGATCTTCGCCCAAACGGTGTTGTTTTCCTCAATGTCGGTTATGATATCTGAGGGAAATTTTAGCCATTCATCTTGTGTCTGAAACCCTTGGTCAACTTCATTGGGTCGTTCAAAGAACGATTGATCTGTCAGCGTCTTGTCTGCAAGGGCACAGAATTCCTCGATGCTCCGAACCTTGCCAGTTCCGGGAAAGGCGAGTTCCGCGTCGAGTGCGAAGGCAGTTGCGTGCTTCCCTTCCTCGCCACGCCGCGCCCGCTGCTCATCCCATCGATCTAGCCATTTATGATACATTTATCTTGGCCCCAAAACCGCATCCTCGCCATGTTCCGAACCCTGGATTAAACAAACCATAGAGCGCAGAAAGCACTGATAGCGCCAGAAGTATCGAGAAGCCAGGGAACGCATCGATCAACAGATACGATCCAATAAGAAGGGCTACGACCGTCGACATTATCCATAGAGTCTTTCGAAGCTGGATGTCCAACCCGATACGAACACAAGCGAACAAGAATACAATGCTCGTCGAAACAACGATGAGGAGGCTACTATAGTGCGTCGGCATTCTATATCCGGTTTCGAGGTTCGGACTAATCCGTCCATGTAGGACTGAGGACATGTCGCTGATCAACCACACAGCGATGTTCCGACTAGCTGATGTGAGATAAGAGCTTTGGCCCTTCATGCATATAGCGACCATGATACCCAACGCAGTGCATCGGAAAATCCCACTCATGGTTTTGAAGGCGATCTCGTTGATCTCGCAAAGTTGATGTCCATGTGTCCGAAGTTTCAGTTTCCTCGTAATTGTCGAGAAATCATGGGCGATGGTGTAGAGCAGAATTAGGCCAACAAAGAAAATATAAAAGCAAATCGCCATATACGAGTAGGCGAGGCCTGTAAAAATGATCTCCTCAGGCACAGATATGATGTCCGGGCGCACGATCGCTATTTTACCCCAATCTATCGCATAGTCGCCTCCACCTTTCATCAATGGAAGAAGACACACTTCGACCCACTGGATCACTCCCGCGAATACGATACAAACAAGAAAAACAGCCCAGTAAGTGAAGGAAGAACTTGCGACAATGCGCGCCCATCCGTTCAGGCTTTCGACCTGATCGCGTGGCGCTCCAACCGTAAAGCGCCCCTCAGATTTCCAAAAGACGAGAAGGTCTATCGTAAAAGCCAGAAACAGCGGCAGCACCACCAGGAAAACGAAAGTCCAGTTCGGCGCCCAAAGAAATCCGACCTGCTTTGCGACTCCGTCCATCCGTTCGACATTTGCGCTGTGAATACCAGTCACATAGGACAAAAAGCCAAGGGCGGTGGCGCCCGCAAATACCGCTGCGGGCAGGTTCAACGGGGATCCCTTGCTGAAGAGCGCCTCAGATCTCATCGCCAGCCCGAAAGGACGGATTTTTCCACCGGTGGCATGGGCAAATTGCACCAGTCCTGTCGCGGACTCGAGGCCGTCGATCCCGATTGCGGCGGGTGCCAAATCCCGGCCTTCGAATGGCGTACTTCCCGTGTCCCGCTTCCCGTAGCGCCTCTTGACCGTCAGTCGAGCTTGCGCCGCGCTCAGTTCCATCTGCCATTCGCTGGTTGCGGCCGGATCATCGCATCCGAAAATCCTCGCTAGCCACCGGATGTTGGCGGTGCTGATTCCTTTGTCATTTTCCTGGAACCAAAGCTGCACCGTGCGCAAGTCGACCCCGATGCGGTTCGAATCAATTTCCGAAATCGCCGTTGCAAGAAGCTCTGGCGTCCACGGTCCCGCGGGAAATCCATCGCTTCCTAAAGGCCGTCCCGCTCCCGCGGCGGCCAATCGTTTGAAGAGTTCTTTGAAATCGCTCCCGTCCTTCGGCGGCGGGAGAAAAAACTTTCCATTGTTCAACAAGGACTTATCGCCTCGCGTTTCGTTTCGTTTCGCTCGATTTCGTGTCGTGTCGTGGCTTCGCCTCCAAAAAGAGGCGTAGTCCCAAAGCGCTGGATACCCACGACGCTGCGGGACGATCGCGCCGCGCCGGCGGTATGTGACAGATGATTGTGTTTTCTCGTGGTCCTAAACTCTGAATATTCAAGGAGGCGAAGTGAATGATGGAACGGCATGTGGATAAGCCTCTGCTCGGGCAGACAATCCTGGTCACCGGCGCCTCCGGCGGCATAGGGGCGGCTATTGTCGAGCGCGTCGCCCTGGAGGGCGGACGGCCGATCATTCATTATTGCCAGGACGAGCATAAGGCGGAGACACTGTTAGACCGGATCGACGGCAACGGCCTTCTTCTTCAAGCCGATCTGTCTGACGTCGACGGCCCGTTCGAACTATGGCGGAAAGCCGTCGACTATGCTGGCCGTGTTCACGGCCTCGTCAACAATGCCGGCATCCGTACCGAAATCTCCATTGAAAGTCCGCCCGGAGAATGGAGAGCGGCGTGGCAGAACGAGTTCCAGGTTAATTTTTTCGCCGCCGCCGATCTTTGCAAGGAAGCCCTCCAGCATTTCAGAACCGAAGGGGGAGGGCGCATTGTGAACATAGCCAGCCGGGCCGGACAGCGCGGGAGCGCGTCCGATTCCATCCCCTATGGTGCTGCGAACGCGGCAATGATCAATCTCACCAAATCTATCGCCCGCAGTTTTGGTCGCGAGGGCGCATCCGCGGTGTGTATCGCACCAGGGCTGGTTCGAACAGGCATGGCTGAACACTACATTGCGGCGCAAAGCAGGGAGGCGGCGATGGGCGAGATACCGGTGGGCGATATGGCCGAGCCCAGAGAAGTTGCGGAACTTGTCGCCTTCGTGCTGCGCTATGGCCAGGACTCGCTAAACGGCGCGACGCTTGACGTCAACGGCGGCAGTCACATTCGTTGATCCAAAGGCTTCGTCGCCGCTATGGGGACAAAGGTACTGTGGCGGTCCGTCTCTATCGGTGGCGATATGCGACACGGGTGGAGCTATCTATCGGAAAAGGCCGACGCTATCTCTTTCTGGACCTTTTTGGCCGCCCGCTTCTTCGCGGGTGCGTTTTCGAGGAAGGTCAGGATTTTCTCCAGCGACTTTTCCGCGTCGGTCCTTCGCTGGGCGCTTCTTTTCATGGCAGATTTGAAGTCCGGCCCGCCGGCGGGTGCATCCGTGATAGCCGATCCCTCGCGATGTTCTGATTGATGTGGAGCCGGCGCGGGTTCCAAGAGAACTTCAGGATTCCTAGTCGTCGACGACGTCGCGGCGGCCGAACACCTTGCGGCAAACTTCGCTCCGGCAGTTGCAAGAGTGGGGCCGTCTGCGGATGCATTGCTCTCGAGAGCCAATTCGGAGAAAGGCGTTGCGGTTCCGACGATCGATTGCGCTTTTTGCGCCCGGACGCGCAACCACGCCCGCCTTATCAACTCGCCGTCAGCATAGTAGAAATTGCGCACGCCGAAGATCGGCTGCTGATTGCGCAGCTTAATGACGCATCGGGTCTCGTTCATTGCACCAAGCTCGTCGGGCCGCATGAGGGGGCGCATCGTGGTCTTGTGCGACATGGTGGCGCCCTTGCGATCGAAGAGGGTGATACCTGTCGAAACCGCCTTGTCGACCGTCACCTCCTTCCGTTCGCCGAGGAGCTGCGAGACATAGCGCTGATCCTCCGGGTCCTGGGCGCCGAGGAAGATTTGTGCGCGTGCCGAATTCACCAGCGTCTGCCGGCCCTCTCGTGTGTAGACGTTGTCGATCGAGCGCAGGGACT
This sequence comes from Shinella sp. PSBB067, assembly GCF_016839145.1. NCBI lineage: Bacteria > Pseudomonadati > Pseudomonadota > Alphaproteobacteria > Hyphomicrobiales > Rhizobiaceae > Shinella > Shinella sp. PSBB067. The sequence goes on from NZ_CP069305.1 coordinate 86,960, forward strand.
GGACGAAGAACCAGCAAGGAATACCATAACCGCCGAGGACAGTGGCAACGTTCAGGGCGTTTTCCAGCTTGCCGAGGTTCTGGAATTCATCGAGCAGCACCAGCACGCGGCGTTCGCCGCGCTTCATCATGTTGCGGGACATGTAGTCCATGAACTGAACCATCAGCACGTTGAAGATCGGCCCGATCGAAGCGATCTGCTGGATACGGAAATCCAGATAGAGGCTCATGTTTTCGCGCCGCATCGCCCGGATGTCGAAGGTCGACCGCGCCGTCGCACGTAGGATTCGGTTATTCTTGAACGGCCGCACGGCGGCGGCGAGCGATCCATAGACGCCGTCGAACTGTTTGCTGGCCATGACGGCGAAACGGGCAAGGGTGGTATAGGTAAAGGAGCTGATCCACGCGGCGCGAAGCTCAGGATTGGCAACTTCCCCCAGCCATTCGCGCAGCGGCTGATCGCCACCCTCGACGACATTGAGGACGGTTCCGAGATTCTTGTCCTTATCGAGAATATCGGGGTTTTCCAGCACCCAGGATGTGACGCCGGCAAACAGCGCGCGAGCATCGGAGATCCAGTAAGCATCGCCCTTCGGTGTCGGCAGCAGAGCGGTCGCGATCGAGTTGATGTCGATATCGCGCTGGTCCGGATCGATGGCCACGAAATCCAGCGGATTATAGCATTCGGTGTCGCCATTCTCATCCGCCGGAGAGAACCGCAGCACGCGCGAGAATTTCGAGCGATAGCCGGCCGTCGCCTCATAGGTCTCGCCGCGCATGTCGAGCACGACGATGCTATCAGGCCAGAGCAGGCAATTCGGAACGATCAGTGAGGCGCCCTTACCCGATCGCGGCGGGCCGATGACGAACCCGCCGACGTCATCGCCATCGATCCAGAGCTTCTTGCCGCCGAACAGCATGGGCTTCAAGAACCGCCGCCGGCCGGACCCGCGCTGCGTGAAGCCACCCGGAACCTTGATCAGGCTACCACCGATCCGGCCGACGAACACGCCGCCCGTCCGGGTAAGCCCGAGGGTCCGCGCTTCCAGCGGGCTCAGAAACCGCGCGTCCGTCGATTTCTTCCTGCCGGTCATCGCGGTGATGAGCATTGCGAAGCCAGCAACCGCGCCAGCGCAAGCCGCAATCGCAGGCCGATGCCAGTCGCCGGTGGCGAGGTCGAGACGCGCCGCTCGATAAGATGCGAGCATATCGTCCTGCAGCGCCTGGAACATCCAGGTCGAGTTGTCGAAGGCGTAATAGAGGACGGCATAGGCAAGCGAGGAGACGAAGGCCGCCATCGCAGCCGCGATCACCAGTCCGAACAGCAGGATCGCCGGGTTCACAGCACGTCCCCCTTGGTGAAGACGATCTCGGACACGACGCGCCGTCCGTCCGGGAACCTATGAAGCTGTACAACCACCGGGATCACTTCCTTCAGATAGTCGATGATTTCGTGCTTCTGCAGCCGAACGCCACTTTGCATGACCATCAATGCCAGACGGTCATAGGCGTCGCGTGCGGAATTGGCATGGACCGTGGTCAACGAGCCGGGATGTCCGGTATTGATCGCCTGGAGGAAGGAGAAAGCCTCCTCGCCGCGAAGCTCGCCGAGCATCACCCGATCCGGCCGCATGCGCAGCGACGCTTCCAGCAATTGCTGTGGCGTCACCTTGGCCCGACCTTGATCACCCTTCGATGCGAGCAGGGCGACGGTGTTCGGAGTAGGCGGTCTCAGCTCGCGCGTGTCCTCGATCGTCACGATGCGTTCCTCATCTGGAACTTCTTTCAGAAGCGCGTTGAGGAAGGTGGATTTGCCGGTCGAGGTGCCCCCCGAGACGGCGATCGAAACCCGTGAGCGCACGGCCGTCCGGAGAAACTGCATGACATCGACATCGCCCTGCAGCATGGCGGCAAGGGTTTCTTCGGCCGGCGAAAGCCTGAGTTGGCGACCGACGCGTGTGTCGTCGAAGGCGCCGCGGCTCTTGTAGACGTCCAGGCCGATGTCATGGATGACCTGCTTGCGGATCGAGATCGCGCCGCCGGCAGGTGCGGCCGGCGGCAGAACGCACTGGAAGCGCTCGCCGGTCGGTAGCGAGGCGGATAGGATGGGATGTTCCTCGTTGACAACCTGGTTGGTGGAGCCCGCCACCCGCTCGCTCAGCGTCCTGATCCAATCAGCGGTAAACTGCGCGTCGACAACACGTTCCATGCCGGCGACGCCGAGCCGCTCGATGAACACCTCGCCGGGGCGATTGACCGAGATTTCGGAGACGCGATCGTCCGAGAGGAATGGCTTCAGCCGCTCCAGGGCTTTGTCGAGAAACGGGAACTGCTTCATTTGTAGACCGGCGCTATCGGATAGTAGGGCGTCGGATCGACATTGCGCCGGATATGGCCACCGCGCTTCAGCCGCATCATCTCCTGCCGGACGGGGTCGGCATAGAAGGCGGAGAAGTCGAGATCGCGCCTGAGATAGACGATGATCGACTCGCCCTGCGCGACATAGATCGTCGGCGGGATCTTCGAGCTTTCCTTGAAGGCTTCGTTGGCGATGTCCTGGAGGACGGCCGACGATTTCTCGGCGGCGATCGAGCGGGCTTCAGCAGCCGTACGGCTCGGCTCGGTGGTGATCGTCGTCACCGCGCCGGTGATCGGATCGACCGTGGAGATCGAGCGAGCGCTTTCCGCGGCGGTATCGCCCAGCGCCGAGACATATTCGGCCGCGCCCCTGATCACCGACAGCATGATCGCCGACCCGAAACGCTCCCAGAAATGCGTGTCGATTTCACCGGTGAGCCCGGCGCGACCGAGACGATCGGCGCCAGGGGAGGCAATCTCGACGGAGACGCCGTCCGAGCGGATGACACGGGACCAGACGATGAAGATGCGCTTCTGGCCGCGTGCCAGGCCGGACTTGTATTCCCCGACCAGCCGCGAGCCCTTCGGAATGAGGATGCGGCCGCCATCGAGAGAGCGGACATCCTCGCGCACGACGGCGCGCACCATGCCGGGCAGGTCGGTGTTGATCGCCGTCTCGAGGAAGCCACGGATCATGGTGCCTTGGGCGACCAGCGCATCCTTTCGGTCGAAGCGGGTCGCCTTGACGATGCCTGCCGTCTGCTTTTCCGACTGGGCGAGGAACGCCTTGTTGGCATCGCTTTCCGCGCCGGGGACCGCGACGAGCTGGCCATCGTCGGCGATGGTCACCGCCTGGTCCCCGGATAGCGTCTCCCGGTTCGAGCCATCGAGGACGATTTGCTCGGAGCGCAGCCGTTCCCACCGCGCCTTCTCTTCTTCCTCCCGGCGCTTGGCCTCCAGCTCTGCGAGACGGGCATTTTCTTCCGCGCGCCGGCGAGCCTCTTCCATCAGTAACCGCTCCTCCTCAGCCCTGCGGCGCGCTTCCTCGATCTGCCGCAGCTTTTCGAGATCGTCGCCCTGGTTGACGGTGACGTCGACATCGGCGGAATCCACCGGCTTCTTCTCCGCGACGGGAATCTGCACCAGGTTGGGATCTGCCGCCTGCTTCACCGGCTCGTCGGGGAAATCGCGAATGCTGGAGTTCGAAGTCTCGAAGCTCTCGCCGCTGCCTTCGGAGAGGCTGGGGTTCTGTGGTTCGGTCGGCCAGTTGACGTACGCCAGGACGCCCACGCCGACGACGAGCAGGACCGGAAGGGCCAGCTTGCCGAGGCGACCATTGCGGTCGCTCGCCACGCTGCTTTGTCCATCGAGATGGTCGAAGTCAATCTTGCTCACCGCTGGCGCTCCTCTTTGTGGCCGAGGCGCTTCGGCCCGTAGGCGTCCTCGATGATGTCGAAGGATTGGCGATTGGCCTGCCGGTTATAAAGGCACAGCCACTTGTCGCCGGCGCGCAGGGTGAACTGCGCCGCGATCTTGTCGACGACGACATATTTGCCTTGGGTGCGCAGATTGACGAACGACTCCTGTCGCTTGCCTTCGACCACGAAGATCGCGGGGATATCGCCCTGAAACTCCAGATACATATGCGTGCCGTCATCGAAGGCGACGCGCGGCTTCAGGCTGGTGTCGCCCTTGAACACATAGTCGTAGTTCAGGCGGTTCGGATCGAGATCCTTCAGCAACGGATCCTTGGCGCTCTCCTGCGCGGCAGCCAGCAGCCGGGCATTTACGTCCTCATCAGGATACTTGAACCGCACCTGAAAGGCGGCTCGCAGATCGGCTGCTGCGGAGCCCTTTAAGAGCAGGGCATAGACGCGCTGGTTGGTGACGATGTTGACGTTCGTCTCGGCGTTTTCGCGCAGGGGCTTCACGAACAGGATGCCGGATCCCTTCTTCGGCACGATCGACCAGCTCGCGGTGTCGCCGGCGGAGATGGTCTCGATCACCTCTGAGCTGCCCAGCTGGATCATCGTGGAGACACCGAGACCGGCCGGCACGGTGACGACGGCATTGTTGTTGAAGGTGATATAGCGGATGCGGGGATCGGCCGCCGGCGAGGCGGTCGCGGTGGCGAGCAGCGTGAGCGCTGCAAGAGCGAGGAGGGATTTCCGCATCATCGCACCGCCTTGTCCGCCGGCAGGACTTCGGGCAGCGATTCCTGGTCGCGTCTATATTCGGTGGCTTGGAAGCCGAGTGGATTATCAAAACGGTATTCGTTCTTCAGCGGCGCGGTCGTGTAGCGGAAGCGAACCACCGAGACCCAATGCTCGCGGCGCAGGGTGTTGTCGCGTCGGGTTTCGGTCGAGAAGCGCACCGTCGCCGTGGAGGAATTGAGGAACGAGACCGACTTGATGGTGACGGCAATACGCGTATCGCGGCCGAGCAGCTTATCCTTCGACTGCGGGTTCGACGGCTCGAATTCGTGGCGGAGGTCGGCCGCGGCCTGCCCGGTCGAGTAGAGCTGGGCGAGATCGTAGTTGTCCTTCAGCGCCCGCGGGTCGTAGGTCTCCCGCGCCCGGATGTAACGGACGATGTTGGCGGTCTTGATGGCGTCGTTCTCGGAAAGCTTGCTCTCGTTCAGGGAACGGGCGACCTCAACGAAGCCGGTGGTCTTGTCGGCGATCACTACCACGGCCTCGAACTGCTTCAAGGGAACGAGGAGATTGAGGGCCGACAGGCTGAGCAGCGTGGAAATGCCGGCGACGGTGGCGACGGTCCAGGCGATCTTCCGGGATCGGCGCTCCTTGCGATAAAGTTCGGCCTCCCAGGATGCGCCGGCTTTCCAATAGGCGGTGAGATCGATCGGCGGTGTTTCGGGCGTGTTTGCGGCGGCGTCTTCGTTGGTCATTTGGGTATCCGGTGATCGCCGACGGCGAAAAAAAGAAACTATAGTTTATTCGCTTGGCCGAACGATCTCCTCTGCCGGGTGGAGCGGCGTCAGGATCAATCCGCAAAGCCTGGGATTACGGAGCGCTCAGCTCCTCGGTGCAGCAGCTCTAGGTCCTAGCTGCACAAGCGCATCAGCGTTTTCTTGGACGCTGTATTGGAGAAGAAGAAGGAGCGATCGTCCTTCACCTCGATCGTGACGGTATCTCGGTCGCCATCCGCTTCGTCGGCGCCGGCCTCGATCCACAACACATCGAGCGTATAGGCACTGCCGTCCTGTTTGACGGACAGCACCTTGCCGGCGGTCTTGTTGGCACCGATAGCCTTTTCCTCGACATAGATAAATGCGGCGGCCGCAGCCTCGCAGCCGCCTTCAGCGGGTGCATAAGCCCCGGTTAGCACCGGCAGGATCGAGCTTGGCGATTGTGCCCGTGCCGCGCCGGGAAGCAGCAGGCCGAGCGCGAGCATCGTCGACACGACTTTCTTCATTCTCAAGCTTCCTTGTTCAGAAACCGAACAATGCGCCCAGGCTTTGAGCATAGCCGGCGAGCGTGTTGTAGAGATCGATGCAATATTCCGCGAACGGCTTGAAGAAGATGACCGCAAGGATGAACACAAGATAGCCGAAACCGCCGCCCTTCTTGGATTCGGCGCGAGCGTGTTCCGCAGCTTCCTCGTTGATCTGAGCCTGCTGATGTACGGCCGCCTGATAGCGACGGGGATCATTCCAAGGGTGCATTCAAGCCTCCTTCATATAAACTATATTTAACGAGCAAACATCTGTCTGGCCAGCCTAAAATTGCCCGTTCCTTTCGGTTTCACGCTGTATCGCACGCGCCCGTGCTGCCTGAACGTCGCCGGATGTTCGGCGACGCCCGAGGCCAGTTCGGAGAATCTGCGCTCGGTTGGAGAGTTGGTATCCGGTACGCCGCAAAGATTCCCTTCCTCCCTGGAAGGGGACATCGCCTTGCCCTGGCGCTGTGCCCCCGGTAATTGCGGCTGCAAAGGCCGGAATGAACCGGAACACCACGATCCCGAGCAGGCAGACGATCACGAAGGGCGCGACATAGGAGAGCTTGCTTTCCGTCGCCGTGTTGTTGGCGGTGTTGATGGCCAGCTCGATCAGCTGGTAGAGGAAGGCGAGGAAGGCCATCATCAGGGTCTGCGTCACCATCAGGTTGACCATCAGCAGCAGCCAGCCGTCGGTGAAGCGGAACGTCCAGCGATAGAGCGCCAGGATGATGAACACCGGCGCCAAGGCCAGCGTGATGAACAGCATCAGCTTGGCGGCAAGGATCGCGGCAGCGGCAACGGCGATGAAGATCATGGCGACGACAAAGACGATGGCACCGATCAGCGCGCCGACATATTCGAAAGTGCCGGTCGCCACTTGCTCATAGATCTTGCCTGCGGTCTCGAACACGGCGTCGAGGATCTTCACGACGCCGGTCGTGTCGCCTGTGCCGCCATCGAGCGCACCACCGGAACCCGCGATCGACTCGATGATCGTGTCGGAGATCAGGTTGGGAACGGACTGCACCAGCTGGTAGAGCGTGGCGGAGAACGCCCCCCAGTTCGTGGCCATATAATAGATGGCGAAGGCGCGCCCGAGCCGCCAGGCCGCCTCCGGCACGGAGAAGCCGTCGCGGCCGGCAAGGATCATGTATCCCCACCAGATCACATAGAGGGTGAGCATCGACCCGAACAGGACATTCACCTGAAGCGCGAGGCCGTCATAGGCGTTCTTGATGAACGTCTCGCCGATGCCGTCGAGCTTGGCAAAAATGTCCGAAATGATCGTGGTCGCTGCCATCGGCCTATTCCTTCAGCACGGGCGCGAACACGTCATTGACCGGCCAAGCCGGTCCGCACAGGTCATTGGCGTCCGCATATCCAGAGATCGGCGGGCAGGGGGCCTTTTTCTCCCCCTTCGTCTGGCAACCGGAAAGCAGGACGAGGCCTGCCAGCATCGTGGCAACGAGGAAACGCATGCGGCCTCACTTGAACGGGTTGATGTCTTTGTATTGCAGCATCTTGGCGGTTTCCGACTGCTGGGTCAGCCGCATCTGCATCTCGGTGTTGAGCGCCGAGACCGCGCCATTCGAGACGCCGATCAGCTCATTGATGGTCCGCGCCGTCTCCAGCTGCATGCGGGTGTTGGCGTCAACCGAGCCCTTGACGTCCTCGGCCGAGCCGATCTGGCCGGTGGCCGATTGCAGCGATTGTTCGCGCTGCGTCACGCCTTTCGTCGCCTGCTGGGTCAGCGCCGAGAGCAGCGCCACCGTGTTGACGGCACCCGAGAAGGCATTGTTCATCGCACCGGCGTCCTCGCCCTCGACGATCGCCTTGACCTGCTTGACGAGCTGCAGCCCGTTGATCAGCGTCGCGGCAATATTCTGCGCGTCGGAGCCGAGACCGCCGAAGGATAGCGTGCCGCCGTTCATGATCGACGAGAAGGACGGCGCGGCCGAGACCGACATATTGCCACCGAGGCCGGTCGAGGAAATGCCCATCGATCCGTCGCGGCTGCCGGACAGCGCGCCGAGGATCTCCTTGGTCTTTTCCAGGATGTTGGTGTTGGTCTTCATGATCTCGCCGGTATTCTCGGCGTTCTTCTTGGCGATGGCGAGATTGGTGTTGTCGATCACCGGAATGTCGGCGAGGGCCGGCGTCGAGAAGGCGAGGGCGGCGGTGACGACGAGAAGCTTGTTCATGGTGAACCCCCTTAATCGGCCGCGTTGGCGGCGTTCTGGATGGATGAAAGATTGTCATTGACCGAGCGATCCGTGCCGCCGGACGACAGGATTTCGCTGTCGGCGTCGGCGGCCGCGACCACGGCGCAGCGCGGCCAATCCTCGCGCGGCACCTTCATCGCCTCCAGGATGACCGGGTCGCAGCTATAGGGATTGACCTTGCTGTCGGACTTCAGCGTCTTGGCGGTCTCGGATGTTTTCGAAAGCAGCATCTGCATGCGTGCCTGCAGCAGCTCGTTGAAGAGGTTGCGGGCGGTGATCAGGTTGTTCAGCAGCTCGGCATTGACGGCGCGGGCCTGTGTGTTGTCATCCCAGGCATCCTGGTAGATCCCGGAGGCGCCAACGGAGGCCGACAGCGCATCGATACGCCGGCCTGCCTCCTGGACGCGCGCCGAGCTCGCGTCGATGCCCGAGACAGCCCGGTCGACCGCGCCGGCTGCGGCGCTGTTCGAGCTGCGCGTCGCTCCCGAGCCATAGTCGACATAGGATTTATACGAGGGCGAGGCGATGTCCTCGATATTCGAGCCGCCGGCATAGGCGTTGAACCAGGTGTGGTTCCGTCCAACTTTTCCCGCCCAGTTCTTCTGCTCGGCCGCGGTTGATCCGTTGTACCAGGAGGCGAGGCAGTCATAGTCGGTGCTGCCGCATTTGTTGACGCCCATGCCGAGGTATTTGACGCCGCCCTCGATATTCTCCTCGTTGATGTCGCGGTCGAAGCCCATGCCCTTGCCGGTCCGCTTCGTCAGCTGCATCACGCCCTTGACGCCGGTCGGCGATCCCGAGCACGTCGAAATCCCGGACTCCGCATGCGCCACCGACAGCGCAAGACCCACCGGGACATTGTACTTTTCGGCATAGTGCTTGATCAGTTCGACGTTCTTGGCATCCTCTTTCACCGCCTGCGCCGGCGAACGGTAAAGCCGCCGGTTCTTCTCCTTCTGGGAGATGTTGCAGTTGGTGACCTCCTGCTCCTCGAGCTGGTCAGTTTGCGTTTCCGTGTCCTTTTTCGAGTGCTCCTCGTCCTCGGCGCGCTTGTCCTTCACATCGTCATCGATGACAGGAATATCTGCCCATGCCGCCGGCGCCGGCGCTCCGGCCATTGTCGCGGACAGCAGAAGAATGATCGCTCTACGCATCGGTCGCCTCCGGGATGGTCCAGCCGCAGAAATGGGGAAGCCACGCCGCCGGCGCCTCGCCATAGGTCTCACGCAGCGCCTGGCACTCGCGCACGGTCTCCGGCCGCCCGGACAGCACCTTCACCAGATCGGGCATCGCCGAGAGGTCAAGCCGGGCGATGATCGAATCCTGCGCATGCTTAATGAGAAAGGTGCGGCTTGCCTTGTCCGCCTGTTTGACGAAGCGGAATTCCTTCTCCGACAGGCCGAACGCCTTGCGGTAGCTTTCCTCGTCGGCGGATGCGTTCGGGAAGAAGATGTTGGTCATCGTCTGTTCGATGATCGTATTGCGCAGATCGGAGCGCACGACGTCGGCTGCCGATTGCGTGCCGAAGCCGACGATGCCGTTCATTTTGCGTATGGTTTTGAGCCAGTCCTTGATGAAGCCCGAGAACACCTCGTCATCGAGCAGGCGCCAGCCCTCATCGAGGAAGATCATCGAAGGGCGGCCGTCGAGGATTTCTCCAATTCGATGAAACATATAGAGGAGGGCGGCTGAGCGCGTTCGCTTGTCGGAGAGGATCTCCGTCATGTCGAAGCCGATGACCGAGCCGTCGAAGTCGAGCTTGTCCGTTGGGTTGTTGAACAGCCAGCCCTTGTCGCCCGTCGTCCATTCCTTCAGCCGGTCGGCCAGGTCGCCGATCCCTGACCGCATCCGCCCGCGCATCGCTTCGGCAAGCATGTCGAGCCGGCGATGCGGCCGCTCGAAATCGGTATAGATGCTGTCGACCGCATCGGAGATCACAGCCATTTCCTCGGCATTGAGCACCCGGTCCGAGGGCGTGACGAGATAGGAAACCAGCGTCTTGCCGAAGCTCCGGTTTGCCGGCGTGTCGTCGAGCTGCAATGGCGCGAAGCCGGACGGTTCTCCCGGCGATAGCCGCTCATACCGGCCGCCCATGGCGCGGACAAAAATCTCGCCGCCCCTGTCCTTGTCGATGAAGACGCAGCGTGGGCGCGGCTGGATGCGCATGCCCTGGGCGAGCAGGAAGGAGAGGGCGACGGTCTTGCCCGAGCCGGTCGGACCGATCACTGTGAAGTTGCCGACATCCGCCTCATGGAAATTGAAGAAATAGGCCGTCTGGCTGGTGGTCTCCAGCAGCGAGACCGGCATTCCCCAATGGACCTTGTGCGTCTGCCCGGACGGGAAGTTATGCGCGGAGAACAGGCCGGCGAAGTTTACCGACGAGATCAGGCCCTGCCGGGCGATATAGGCGAAATTGGTCGGCAGTTGCGCCCACCAGGCGGCTTCCTGATTGAGGTCTTCGCGCACGGCGACGACGCCCATGCGCGCCAGTTCGGCGGTGACGTCGGCCACGGCCCGGTTCAGCCGCGGCAGGTCGCGCTCGAGCACCGCGACGGTCATATGGTGCTTGCCGAACACGACTTCGCCCGACGCCAGCCGATCACGCGCCGTCTCGATATCGTCTTCGACGGCCGTGCCGCCGTCGTCGGAGTTGGAAATCTGCCGGCTGATCGTGGCGATCGCCTCCGTGACCGTGGTGCGGTCTTCCGGCGCGAAGGAATGGGTGAGAATGAACTCGTAGGGAAGACGCAGCACGCCGTCGAGCTGGCCGGGTGTCGTCATCGGCGGATATTCCTTGATCGACACCATCGCCGCGACCTTCGAAGTCGCGCCGTCGGCTGACCAGATCTCCGTCGCCTTGCGGCCGAACATGATCCGCCCGGTCCCGACATAATCGGCGAGCGACATGCGGGGCAGGGGCATGCTGCGCTCATCGCCGGCGGCGAGGATTTTTGCGAAGAATTCGGCCGGTTCGGAATAGAGACCGCCATCGCGCGTCACGCAGGACAGGATCTCCGGGCGGTAGGTGCGGAAATCGCCGACGATGCCAGAGACCATGTCCTTGAGGTCGCGCAGCGCCTCGCCCCTGGCCTCAACCTCGTTGTCGGCCATGCGGAAGATGTCGAACATGCGGTCGACCTTGCCGGCGCGCCCGGTCATCGGGCGCCGGATCACTGTGAGGTACAGCTCGTTGACGAACATCGTCCGGTGCTGGAGGCCCTCCATGTAGCGGGCGTTCAGCTCGTCGGCGAAGGGATTGTCGAAATCGCCATCGATGGCAGGCGCGATCTTGCGCCGGACAATGGTGGCATAGAGCGCGAAACGCGACGAGCCGAGCGAACGAACCGTCATGTTGCGGTTGGCAAGACGCGCGTTGATCTCCGCCTGGTCCATGGTCTGGTAGGGCAGGCCGGAAAGCCGGATCACCTGCAGCAGCAGGCCGGACTTGGTGACGATTGTCTCCTCGTCGACATGGCGAAGGTAGGGAACGTGCGTGCCGATCCCGAGATCGCGAGCGCACTCGCGTCCGAACTTCAGGTCGTGATTGACGATGTTCATGGGGCGTAGCTCCCCGCTTTCCAGAAGCGCCGGTTTCGGATCGCGCGCCGCATCGAAAGGAACACCTGGGCCACACGGACGATGTGGATGTCGCGCTGGCACAGGTACAGCCCAATGAAATGGACCGGCAGGACGACCAGCGGCGCGAGAAAGCTCGACGATGCGATGAAGATGACGATCCCGAAGATGCCGTTCACCACGAACACGATGATATCGACCCCGAAATATGTCGGCGGCCGGGTCAGCGGCTGGATGAGCGGTTCGACGTCGGGCGCATCGTCACGCATGTCAGACACCCCCTGCGGCCTTCATGGCGTCGACCAGTTCGGCGGCGCCGAAGATGATCGCGATGCCGATGACGATGGAGATAGCGCCCTGCCAGGCCATGCGGCCGGTCAGGAACAGGAAGCCGAGGAAGCAGACGGCGATGATGGCGAGCGAGCGGGCGACACTGCCCTGCAGGACGCCAACGAACCATTCGAGGATGCCTTCGACGGGCGCGGCCGACTGCGCATAGGCAAGTTCGGGCACCAGGGCGATCGTGGTCGCGAGCAGCGCCAGCGACAGGACGGCCTTGCCGCGCGGGCGCGGCGTGATCGGGGTATTGCTCATGCGAAGTCCTTCATGTCTTGGGAGGATGAGATCTGCGGGGCCGGCGCTATTCGGCGGTCCAGACGTGCTGGTCGCGCCAGGGCGAAGGCGCCAGCGCAACGGTCTCTTTGCGGGGGAGGCGGTTTCCGGCGCGCTTCTCCTGCGCCACTGACGCCTTGGCGTTCAGCGTCCAGCGGTTCATCACCTTGACGATATACTGGGCGGTCTCGTTGAATTCGGGAATGCCGCCCTTCTGGTAAACGCGCTCGGGGCCGGCATTGTAGGCGGCGAGCATCAGCAGGGGATCGTCGAATTCCCCGTAGAGCTTCTTGAGATAGCGGACACCGGCGCGGATATTTTCTTCCGGGTCGCAACGGTCGGTCACGCCATAGTCGGAGGCGGTTTCCGGCATGAGCTGCATGATGCCGACGGCACCCGCATCCGAGACCTGGCGCTGACCGCCGGCGCTCTCGACGTCAACCACAGCGAGCGCCAGATCGGGGTCGAGGTCTTCTTCGGTGGCGATGGTCCGCACCATCTCCAGAACGCGGTCCGTATCGACCGGAGCGCAGGCGTGCGCTGCGATCGGCGAGGTCGTGACGAGGAGGAAAAGCAGGATGGTTTTCAATTCGAATGTCCGGGTTGCCGCGTTTGCGAATAAACTATAATTAATTCGCCAAGGATTCCTCTGTCAATTCAGAAATGGCTTTTCCTGCAATGCACAAACAACTCAAGGTTCTCAGGATCGCCGCTTGGCTCCTTGTCGGAGGCGCGGGATTCGCCGTTGCGAAGGGTGAAGATCCCTATCGGGAGCCGTCGCCAAACTACCTTCGACAGTTCCGCAATGAGGGGGCGAAGACGTTCGTGCTGGAGCGCTTCGACGCCGAAGGCAGGCTTGCAGCGCGGTCTGTGGAAAAGCTCGATGGGGAGGTCGAAATCGGCGGCCCGGTCGAGCGGATGATCGCCGGCCGGCGGTTCACACTGCGCGGCCTGAACGCGTGCCCGACGGAGAAGGTCGTCTATAACCGGGTGCAGTCCTGGAGCTGCGCCGACGCGGCGCGCGACTATGCCGGGGCGGTCTATAACAGGCGCGCCAGCGTCATCCTCTGCAAGACCCTGTTGCTGACGCCGGCCGCTGGCGAGACCACTCCGGCGTCCTGTTTCGTCCTCGTCGGCGGCAAGGGTGAGCCGTTCAAGACCGTCAACGATGACGACAGCATGGTGTTTCTCGGCCTCGCGGCAATCGGACGGACAGACGACGGCCGATCCCGCCGGCCGGACCTCGAGGCATCGCAATCGCTTTCACGCTCGATGGGGTTCCAGGATGCGGATTGAGCTCTCCGTCGCCCTGGCCCTGCTGCTGGCGACGACCGCGCGCGCGCAGGAGGAGACCATCTCGTTTCCTGCGGCCGTGAGTTTTGAAACGGGCGATAGCTGGCAGTACGAAGGCCGGAAATTCAGGCTGTTCGGCGTGCAGGCGTGCATTCGAGGGACGATCTATCGTGCTCCTGACGGCGCGGAAAGCGATTGCGGCATGCAGTCGATTGCCTCTCTTGCGGCGCTGTTCTCGACGGGTTCGATCGGGTGCCAGCCCGTTGGACGGGCCAAGGACGATGCGACCTTCGTCGTCTGCGCCGCCCAGCTCGACAACGCCACCGTCGATGTCGGGACCGCGCTCATCTCTTCCGGCGCGGCCTTCGCCGCTGTGTTCCCGTCCGGTGCTCCGGTGTCCGCCGCCTATGCGGTCGCCGAATCATCCGCGAGGGATAAGGTCAGTGGCTTATGGTCGGGGACGTTCGCCCATCCTGTTTCCGTGCTTCTGGACAAGTGACCAGATCGCCGTGAAATCGACATGCAGGCACTCGGCGATGGCGCCGATCTCCTTGACCGTCAGGCGGTGCCAGGCGCCGGCCTGAAGGTATTCCAGCCGCTCTTCCGAAATACCCGTCATCTCCGAAAATTCATGGAGCTTCGTCCCTCGCTGTCGAAGCTCCTCCGCGAGGAATTGCACAAGGTCAGCGGCACTCTCAATGGCCATTTGCGGTCATCCTTTCCTTGTCCCGTCGCACGGCGTCGAAGGTGCCGACGCCGCTGGTCCTGTTCGCGGCGTATGGCGGAGGATCGTTCGATAAGCTGATGGCGGAGCGGGCGGATAGGATTCCGCCAGACCCTTTTTGTCGCGCAACCCTTACACGAGTCAAAAGAGGCGTTTTCGCGGCGACGCGGCTTTTTTGTTGGTCTGAGAGTAAAATATAATTACTGTTGTGACTCGCTTCGTCAGAAACCGAGTGGTGGAGGTGCCATCCCGTAGACAAAATAAAACCCGCCTCGGAGAGACGGGTCGAGTGACACACGAAAATGTGCGCAAAAGTCTTATAGCCACTGATTTTTTCGCACATTGACGCCGCCGCTGCAAGCTAATTCTTGCCACGGATACGTGTGCCCTGCGCGCCGGTCCCTCCCTGATCATCGCTGAATATGGAGAGATCATGCTTGCCACGATCCGAACGGCCTATGGGCCGAGCCTATTGGCGCGCCTGCTTGCAGCCGGTACGCATCAACAAGTCGACGAATGCGCGAAAGCGGCCTGGGTGTTGAACGGCGAAGGACTGATCGCCGACGAGGAGATGGAGTATCTCGCCCCGGTCATCGAGCACCGCCGAAAATCGATCGGCGCTGGTCCGCGTGCGGTTCAGGCGAAGCATTGTGCCCGTCATTGCCGCCCGGCGATTCCTTTGCAGAAGCGGGCTGCTTGCTGGCTTCGCCGGCGAGGTCTCGCAAAGGACTGCATCATTCCGACATCCTTGGCCTAGGCCTTCACCGTCAGCAAGCTGGCTGTACTCTCGGTTATCGCTCGTGCGGTCATGGAGCGCGGCCAATCGACGATGTCACTGCCTGAAATCGCCGCGCGCGCCGGCGTCGGATGCACGACTGCGCGTTATGCCATTCGCGATGCTGCCAGGAAGGGTCTTATCAGCGTGTCCGAGAACCGGGTCAACGGCTTCTGGAACCGCCCCAACACGATCAAAATTGTATGCGGTCGATGGCTGCGATGGCTGAAGGAACGCGCCGGCTATGGCGCTGCGCGGAAATCGGCCGGACGAGCGACAGATGATTGCCAATTTACCCCCCTCAGAAAGCCGATCCCCACGATTGAAATTGTAAGATTCAATTCGCAAAGCGCGATACTGCAGGGGTCAATTGGGGGGGCCTCTTCGCTATGCTGCAGAGCCTGCATCGAGTTGCGTCGCGGGGAAGTGCTGCTGGAATAGGGCTCGGAGCGCCGGCATCACCTATTTTGCCCGGTTGAGGGCGAATCTAGTGAAAATTCCGGGCCTTCACCTTCAGCGTATCGAGATGCAGATCTTTTACGTACATGTCGCGAGGGCGCACGGCCGGCGCCTGGCGATCGCGCGGGTCCGGGCCGCCGCCATGGGCGAACTCATCGCCGCGCCCGGCCGGTGGCCGAAATTCGGTATCGCGATCCGACAGGCTCGACAGATCGACGGAGAGATCGAACAGCTGCTGGGCGATGAGATGCACGACCTCGCCCTCACGCTGGATCCTGCCGTTGATCGCCATCATGGACGAGCCGAGCACGACGCGCCGGCGCCGCTCGAACAGCTTTGGCCAGACCACGACATTCGCGGGGCCGGTCTCGTCCTCGATGGTGATGAACATGACGCCCTTGGCGCTGCCCGGCTTTTGCCGGACTAACACCAGGCCGGCGGTCATCAGCCAGCGCCCGTCGCGCGCGGCCATCGCATCCTGGCAGGAGACGATGCGCCGTTCGGAAAGGTCGCGGCGGAGGAAGGAAAGCGGGTGCTCGCGCAGCGTCAATCCGGTGTGGCTGTAGTCCTCGATGACATTGTGGCCCTCCGTCATCTGGCGGAGCTCGACATCCGGCTCCTGCTGCTCGGCGATGGTGCGCGCTTCGCGCTCGGCCGCGGCGGCAAAGAGGGGGAGGGGTTCGTCGCGCAAGGCCTTGATTGCCCAGATCGCGTCGCGCCGCTCAAGCCCGAGGGAGGGCAGAAAGGCGTCGGCCTCGGCGAGCTCCACGAGCGACGCGGCCGGAACGCCGGAGCGGCGCCACATATCATCGACGCTGTCGAACGGCTGGTCGGCACGGGCCGCGGAGATTTTTGCCGCGTCAGCGGTCGCCAGCCCACGGACCATGCGCATCCCGAGACGGACAGCGTGCCGCTCGCCATCCCCGACCGGCTCAAGCGTACAGTCCCAGCGCGAGCGGTTGATGCAGACCGGCCGCACTTCGACGCCGTGCCGACGGCAATCGCCAACGATCTGGGCGGGCGCGTAGAAACCCATAGGCTGGGAGTTCAACAAGGCCGCGCAGAAGGCATCCGGATAGTGGCATTTGATGAAGCTGCTGGCATAGGCGATCAACGCGAACGAAGCGGCATGCGACTCCGGGAAACCATAGGAGCCAAAGCCCTCGAGCTGGCCGAATGTCTTCTCGGCGAATTCCGCCGAATAGCCGTTGCCGATCATGCCGTTGACGAGCTTGTCCTTGAAGCGCGAGACGCCGCCCGTGAACTTGAAGGTGGCCATGCTTTTCCTGAGCTGGTCGGCCTCGCCGCCAGAAAACCCGGCGCAGACCATCGCCACCCGCATCGCGGATTCCTGAAACAACGGCACGCCGAGCGTCTTGCTCAACACAGCCTCAAGCTCCGGCGTTGGATATTCCGGCTGCTCCTTGCCTTCCCGACGCCGCAGGTATGGATGGACCATATCTCCCTGGATCGGCCCCGGTCGGACGATCGCTACCTGGATGACGAGATCGTAAAATGTCCTGGGCTTCATGCGCGGCAACATCGACATCTGCGCGCGGCTCTCGATCTGGAATGTTCCGAGGGTATCCGCGCGCCGGATCATCTCGTAGGTCCGCGCGTCCTCGGGCTCGATCTTCGCGAGATCGAGATCACGGCCCTTGTGCTCGCGGATCAGGTCGAAGGCCTTGCTCATGCAGGTCAGCATGCCGAGCGCCAGCACGTCGACCTTCATGATTTTGAGCGCCTCGACGTCATCCTTGTCCCATTCGACAATCCGCCGATCCTTCATCGTCGCCGGCTCGATGGGAACGAGGTCATCGAGGCGATCGTTGGTCAAGACAAATCCGCCGGGATGCTGGCCGAGGTGCCGCGGAGCGCCCATCAGCTGCTGGGCGAGCTTCAGCGTCAGGACGAGACGCCTATCCTCCGGGTTCAGGTTGAGTTCGCGGACGTTGCGATCGCTGACCTCCTCCGACCATGACCACATGCCCGACGAGAGCGCCTTGATCACGTCCTCCGGCAATCCCAGCACCTTGCCCACATCCCTGATGGCGCCTTTGGCGCGGTAGCGGGTGACGGTCGCGCACAGGGCCGCCTTGTCATGCCCGTAGGTCTTGTAGATCCACTGGATGACCTCTTCGCGCCTGGCATGTTCAAAATCGACATCGATGTCCGGCGGCTCGTCGCGCTCGCGGGATACGAACCGTTCGAACAGGAGGTCGTTGGTCTCGGGATCGATGGAGGTGATGCCGAGAATATAGCAGACGGCGGAATTGGCGGCCGATCCGCGTCCCTGGCAAAGGATGCCTTGCGAGCGCGCGAACCGCACGATGGAGAACACCGTCAGGAAATAGGGCGCATATTGCATCGCCTTGATCAGGTCGAGTTCGTGCCGGACGATCTGCAGCGTCTTGGGCGGGAGGCCCTCCGGGTATCGGTCGGGCACGCACTGCCAGACATAATGCTCGAGCGAAGCCTGCGCGTCCTTGCCGGGCACGATGGCTTCTTCTGGATATTGGTAGGTCAACTCCTCGAGGCTGAACTTGCAACGGGCGACAATCTCCATCGTCCGCGCCAGCGCCTCTCTATACCGGGGAAAAAGCCGTTCCATTTCCTCGGGCGGCTTCAAGAAACGATCGGCGTGCCTTTCGCGCTCGAAGCCGACGTCATCGATGGTGGTGCTGGTCCGGATGCAGCTGACGACATCCTGCAGCTGGCGCCGCTCCGGATCATGAAACAGAACGTCGTTCGTCACCACCGGGCGGACACCGAAGCGGGTGGCGAGGTTCGACAGATTGTGCAGCCGCAACTGGTCGCGCGGTCGGCGGCGCAAGGTCAGCGCCATATAGGCGCGATCGCCGAAGATCTCCGCCATCTTGCGCAGCTGCACCGCGCAAGTCTCATCCGGCAGATCGGGGACGAGCACGCCGATCAGTCCTTCCGCGTATTGGGCGACGTCATCGAGATGGAGAATGCAGTTCGCCTTGCCACCTCTGGACTTTCCGAGCGTCAGCAACCGGGTCAGCCGGGAATAGGCGGCACGGTCGGTCGGATAGACGAGGATCGACATGCCGCCCTGAAGGTCGAGACGACAGCCGACGACCAGCCGGATCTTCGTCTCGCGCGAAGCTTCCAACGCCCGGACAATGCCTGCAAGGGAATTGCGGTCGACCACACCAAGCGCCGAGATACCAAGTGCCTTGGCCGTCTGGAACAGCTCGTCGGCCGACGATGCCCCGCGCAGAAACGAGAAATGGGTCGTGACCTGAAGTTCCGCGTAGCTCATGCGAAGATCCCATGCAGGAACCAGCGGTGCGAGCCGGTGGCCGGATCGACGCCGTCGCCGCTGCGGAAAATCCACAGACGTTCGCCAGTTTCGTCTTCGACGACGAAATAGTCGCGCACCGCTTCATATTCCGCGTCGCGCGTCCACCATTCGCCGAATATACGCTCCGGGCCGTCGGCGCGCTTGACGCGCCGGCGCTTGCCCCGCCAGGTGATCGACACGGGCGGGTGGTCAGGCATCAGGGCGATCACCTCGACCAGCTCCGGCCGGGGTAGCAGGCGGACCGGCCGCGGCCAATGCTGGGTCCAGGTCGCGCCGGCCGCGACCGCCGCCGGATCGATCCGCCGCACGCTGCGCTCCGGAACGTCGCTCGCCACCGGCATCACGCGATAGACCCGCTGGCCGCGATTGGCGAAGACGTCGATCAGCGGCACGACGTCCGTCGTCTGGTCCTCGACGAGCGAGGACGCCTTCTGAACTTCTTCCAGCGGCTCGGTCATCACGGCGACCAGCGTCAGCCGCTCGATGCCGAAGCCGGGCTCGATCTTCTCCGTCCGGTCGCGGAACAGCTTGGTGAGCCATGTGACGTCGCGCGACGGCTTGGCCGTGCCGGCGCGAATTGCCTGCCGTGTGCCGTCGACTTTTTCGACGATGAGGTCGGTGCGGCGAACACCGTGCCCGCGTCGCTGCAGCTCGCCGACAAGCCGCGTCACCAGGCCAGCGACATAGCGGTTGATGGTCTCGGCCGCGCCGATGGGCTCGGCGAAGGTTTTGGTGACCTCGACAATATCCGGCGTGCGGATGGGATCGATAGGTTCGGCCATGCGCCCATATATCTGATCGAGTCTGCGGCCGATCTCCGGCCCGAAGCGGAGGGCGAGGGGCGCGCGCGCCGTCGCCGACAGCTGGCCGACCGTTTGGAAGCCCAGCGTTCTGAGGTCGGTGACGATCTGGTCGGGGAGGCGCAGCAGGGAAATCGGTAGACGCTCGACAGCGTGACCCGTCTTGCCCGGCGGGACGATGACGGTTTCGCGGGCGATGGCGCGAGCACAGGCATGTGCCGCGCCCCAGGTGTCGGCGATGGCGACGCGGGCGGTGAGGAACTTGGCCCGGAACCGGTTGGCGGTCGCGGTCACCATGAGCTGCTCGCCGCCCTGCAGATGGTCGGCGCCTTCGGTGTCCATGACAATCCCGTCGGGCGCATCCATGGCGACGATTGGCGAATATTGCGTCAGCGCCCAGAGCGTGATGCGTTCGAGCGCAACAGCGTCGGCCGCCGGATCGGCATCGACCAGCATTAGGTCGCGAAACAGCGCCTGGGCTTTTGCCGCCGGCATCCCGACCTTCACCCCGACCTTCCGAGCGGCCGCGTCGGCTGCGGCCACCCAGCGCCGGGAACCGCTGCGCGCAATCACCGCGATCGGCTGCTCAGCCGGCAGCGAAGGATCGGCCCGCCTGATCCTGTCGGTGGGCAGGTCCGGTAGATAGATCGAGACGACCCGAGGCATCACAGGCTCCAACGATAAACTCAGCGCACTCGCCCGCTTTCACGCGCATAATTTCCAGCAGCCAGTTCGGCCGTCCGACACAGGGGACCGGCAATTCCTCGGAGGGCAGAACGCTCACCCGCCATCGCGTGGTCGAGGCGGTCGGCTGGCCGTAATCCGACGCCTCCGTCGGCCGCCGCCAGCGCCGGACCACCAGCGCCATCGCGCCGGTCTTTTCGGCGGCAAGCTGCAGCCGCCGGCTCGCCACCATCGGCAGGCGCACCAGTTCGGCGACGACGGCGCCGAGCCCGCCATAGGCAAGCGCCTCCTCGGCATTGGCGAGGACGTCTTCCTCCTTGTCGCTCTCGACGAAATAGACACGGTCGGGATGCAATCCCACCTGGGCCAGCGCCGGGAAAAACAGATCCGGGCGCGTCAGGCACCAGACAATCGGTCCCGTCGTTCGAGCCGCGATGCCGGCGGCGAAGAGCGCGGCCGCAGCGCCATCGACCGCGCCGGCGCCGCCACCCGAGACTTCATGGAGCGCGCCATAGGCCAGGCCGCCGCCGGGCAGGGCCGCGTCGATCTCCGCCACGTGAAAAGGGAGGACGGATCGGGCATGCGCCGCACCACCTTCAAGCTGGCGGATGCGCTCGCGAAGCTCGGCAATTAAAGGATTTGGTGCAGGCTTTGACACGGCAGAAAGGGCGCTCCTTCAGGGGTTTCCAGCAGCGGGTTAAGCTGATATGTTCCTTTTTTGTTCCTAACGCTCTGACGAGTCAATCCACCCGAAAAGGCGTTTGAGATCATGACGGTCGCTTCCAACCAGTCACGCCGCGCGAATCAGCAAGGCCGATCAAAGGGATGGGAGAGGGAGCGGGGACAGGAATTTTTTCTTAGGAAAATTTGAGGCGGATGTGACGGCAGCCTATCTGGAAAAACTGAATGACCGCCAGCGCGCGGCCGTCGAACATGGCATTGGCCTGGTCGATGGCGCAATCGGTGGACCACTGCTTATCATTGCTGGCGCAGGGTCGGGAAAGACCAACACGCTTGCCCATCGCGTCGGCCACTTGATCGTCAATGGCGCGGATCCGCGCCGCATACTGCTCATGACGTTTTCGCGGCGTGCCGCATCGGAGATGGCCCGTCGGGTGCAGCGCATCTGCCGGCAGGTGCTCGGCGACAATTCTGCCGTTATGACTGACGCGCTGGCCTGGGCCGGTACCTTCCACGGCGTCGGCGCCCGGCTTCTACGCATGTATGCCGAGCAGATCGGCCTCAATATCGATTTCACCATCCACGACCGCGAAGACAGCGCGGATCTGATGAACCTCGTGCGCCACGAACTCGGTTTC